>NZ_DAKC01000065.1:0-5657 GCF_002496465.1 Methanosaeta sp. UBA356
AGCATTATGGGCTTGCCCTCTTTTAACCTGGGCCCAGAGGTGGGATAGGCCACCTCGTGTCCGCTGGACGCGAAGCTCTCCACCAGACAGGAGAGCATGGCTCTGCCCTCCAGCTCATGTGTGCCGCCCAGACCCAGGGCGGATGCATACTCGGCAACGAAGATGTCCATGAATTCTCGAACTGCCAATGAAGAGCAGGCTATACTAGTCTTATGGCCGAAGAGGCCGAAAGACAGGGCTATTGAGAGGAGGGAGATCGGCAAGAGACAAAGAAGCAAGAGATCATCAATTAACCTTTTATTCCAGCCCACTTCTCCTAAAGCCCATGAAGCTTCCGGGCACGGCGACAGCAGAGGAGAACATCCACATCGCCATGGGGAAGCTGGCCATCAGGCCTGGCGATCTGTTCCTGGATATAGGCTGCGGCTCAGGGGCAGTCTCCCTGGCCGCCTCATGCTACACAGACAGGATCTACGGCCTGGACCGCCGACCAGAGGCGATAAATCTCAGCAGAGAACTGGTTGAATGCGGGAAATTCCTCCTGGGCGAGGCAGAGGAGATCATACCCCGGCTGCCAGCGGTGGACAGATGCTTTATCGGCGGCACCCGAGGAATAGACAGATTCCTTCCCCTTCTGCTGGAGAAGGCCAGCCCGGGATGCATGATCGTCGTCGACCTGGCCAGGATAGGAATAGCCAGCAAGGTGGCAGAGCTGATGAAAAAGGAAGGCATTTTCAGGGAGATCCTGCAGATTCACATCAATCGGGGCTACGACCTGGCGGGGGACATTGCCTTCAAGCCCATAAACCCCATATTCATGGTGATCGGCAAATGTTAATCGGCATAAGCCTAGGACCGGGCGATCCGCAGCTATTGACCTTCAAGGCAGCAGCGGCCTTGAAGAGCTGCAAGCGGGTCTATGTTCCAGGGGAGATGGCAGCAGAGCTGGCCAGGCCCTACTCCTCCCCCCAGATCCTGGATTTCCCCATGATCCAGGATGAACTGGAGTTGAAAAGGATCTGGCAGAAAAATGCAGATATCATCGCCCAGGACGCTGGCACCAGCCAGGTGGGCTTTGCCTGCATCGGCGACATCAACACCTTCTCCACCTTCAGCCATCTGAAGAGGGTGATAGAAGAGCGCCATCCGGGAATAGAGATCCAGACCATTCCCGGGGTGGGAGTGGTCCCAGCCTTGGCCTCCAGATTCGATGTACCTTTGGAGAGGTCTTTTCTGGTCTCGGACGGATCCCAGGTGCAGTCGGTGATCAGGATAAAGGCCACCAGGCCCAGGAAGCTGGCTGAGGAGCTACGAGAAGAGGGTTATGAGGATTTCACATTGGGCATGAGGCTCTTTACCCCGGAGGAGAGGATCGTCCGGGGAGAGATGCCGGAGAGGAGCGAGTACTTCAGCGTCCTCTTGGCCCGGAGGAGAGAATGAAGGTCTACTTCGTAGGGGCGGGACCGGGCGACCCGGAGCTGATCACCGTCAAGGGCAAGAGGCTCTTGGAGGAGGCGGACCTGGTGGTGTACGCCGGCTCTCTGGTCAATCCCCAGCTCCTGGAGGGATTGAGAGCCATCAAGGTCGACAGCAATGGACTGTCAATAGAAGAGACCCAGGCAAAGATGGTCGAGTTCCTGCGAGCGGGAAAGAAGGTAGTGCGACTGCACAGCGGCGACCCTTCGATCTATGGCGCCATATTAGAGCAGATGAAGCCCCTGGAGGAGATGGGAATAGAGGTGGAGGTGGTCCCCGGAGTCTCCTCCCTCTTTGCCGCCTCTGCCGCTCTGAAGACCCAGCTCACCCTTAAGGGGATCTCTGAATCTCTGATCGTAACCAGGCCCAAAGGGACCACGCTGGCAAAGGACGACCTGCCCACCCTCAGCCGCCTGGGAACGACCATGGCCATATTTCTGGGAGTCGACAAGATCAGGGATATAGTCCAGTCCTTAGACCGGCCGGGCACAACTCCGGTGGCGGTGGTCTATCACGCCTCCTGGCCGGACCAGCAGGTATTGTGCGGAACAATAGATGATATCGCCGATAAGGTAGAAGAGGCGAAGATAGACCACAGCGCCCTCATACTGGTGGGCGATGTGGTTAAAAGAACCGGATTTAGGAGGTCTCACCTATACCGGAGCCGCTGAAGTCCCTGGCCATCCTGGTCTTCCCCCGGGATAGGGATAAGGGAGAGAGGATTGCCCGGGCCTTAAGCGATCGCTATCAATCTACTCTAGTCCTTTATGAGGAGGAGAGGATGAAGAGGCTCCTTGAGAAATACGATCTGCTGGTAGCGATCATGGCGGTGGGGATCGTGACCAGAAGCCTCTGCCGCCATCTGCAGGACAAATGGCGAGACCGGCCGGTGGTTGCCGTCGACTCCGCCCTCAGCTGCGCTGTGCCGGTGGTAGGAGGCCACCACGGGGCCAATGACCTGGCCCTGCTTTTAGCAGAAAGGATGGGGCTCTATCCGGCCATAACCACCGCCACCGATGCCTCGGGCCGGCCCTGCCTGGAGAGCGTGGCCGGGCGGCTGAAGGCTGATATCGTGAACAAAAGCTCCTCAAAATCCATCAACCTCGCATTCTTGACAGAGGACGTCCCAATATTGAGGCTGAAGGGGCCTAAGATACTGCTGGTGGATGAAGATGTGGCGGTGCTCAAGGCAAAGGGGCTGGTTTTGGGTGTGGGGGCCAGAAAGGGCGTATCCTCTGAGGAGGTCCTCCAAGCGATAGACCAGGCCCTGGCGGAATCCGGCAGGAAGAGAGAGGATATAGCATTCTTAGCCACCGCCTGGCTAAAGAAGGAGGAGGAGGGCCTGCTGGAGGCGGCGAAGTCTCTTGACAGGGAGATCGTCTTTCTCTCCCGGGAGGAGCTCAACTCCCAAAAACCTTCCACTCCCTCGAGGGCAGAGGACCTGGGACTGGCGGGAGTTGCCGAGCCCGCAGTCCTCGCCCTGGCAAAGAGGCTCATTCTTCCCAAGAAGGCATACGGAAGGGTGACCGTTGCCATTGGAGAAAATTAAAATGACTGCCGAAAAGGGATTGGGATTCAATGAATGATTCTGCACTCAGCCGATCAATAGACCGTCATTGCGCTAACAGGCTCTCAATCGTTGGCATCGGGCCGGGTGATGCCTCCCTCCGCACCCTAGCGGCAGTGGATGCCATAAAAGGAGCTGATTATGTGGTCGGCTACCGGCCCTATCTGAAGCTCATAGAAGACCTCTTGCCGGGAAAGGAGGTCTACTCCAGCGGCATGGGAAAGGAGACAGACAGGGTCCGAGCGGCTTTGGATCTGCTCAGCCGGGGACCTGTGGCCCTGGTGAGCTCGGGAGACGCTAACGTCTACGGCATGGCAGGCCTGGGCCTGGAGATGGCAGAGCATCCAGCTGAGGTGGAGGTTATTCCTGGGGTCACATCATTTACCGCTGCAGCTTGCCGGGCCGGCCTTCTCTTCCGAGAATGCGTGGCGGTGATAAGCCTCAGCGACCTTCTCACCCCTTGGCAGGATATCGAGGGCCGATTGCGACAGGCAGCGGATTTTGGAATGCCCGTCGCCCTCTACAATCCTAGAAGCCGGAAAAGAGACTGGCAGCTATTGCGCGCCCTGAATATCTATGAGAAAAGAGATGTTCTGGTGGCAAAAGAGGTGGGAAGAGAGGGAGAAAGGCTCTTTTGGACCACAGCCGCTGCCCTCATGGATAGCGTTTCCCTGAGAGAGGAGATCGATATGACCACGCTTCTCATCCTCCCGGGCAGGGGCACTTACAGGGGGGATGTTGCTCGAGAGGCAGAGGTGAACCTGGTGGGCACCGGCCCGGGAGGTCAGGCAAACCTCACCGCAGAGGCCCGGACCATCCTCAGCTCATCTGAAAAAATTCTGGGAGCAGAGCGTTACCTGAACCTGATCGGGGACTATCCAGGGGAGAAGGTCGCTCATGCGGGTCCCTGCCCGGAGAGATCATACGCCCGCTTCCAGGAGGCAGAACAGCTCGCCCGCTCGGGAAAGAGGGCGAGCATCCTCACCGGCGGCGACCCGAGCATCTTTTCCGCGGGCTGGCGGATCATGGACCTGGCCAGAAATCGGCTTCCCGTTCACATATCTCCTGGAGTGAGCGCCTTCTCGTCAGTTGCCGCAAGGGCAGGAGCTCCCCTCTCCGGGGACTTCGCCCTTCTCTCCCAGCTGGATAATCCAGAAGCGCCATCCCTGCTGGCAGCAGCAGGCTTCGGCGTTGTGATCTATAATGTGAAAGGGCATGAGGTGCAGGCCTTCCTCCAGGAGCTGGAACCGGAGAGAGCGGTGGCCCTGGCCAGGGACGTGGCCCGGAAGGGAGAAGAGATGATCATAATGAAGGCAGAAGAGCTGATGGAGACAAAGCCATCAGGCTTCCGGTTCACCCTTCTGGTATCCTGCCCGAAGGCGGAGATAATAGAGGGCAGGATCATAGCCCGAAGGGGATATGATACCAAATACAGCTACTAGAGCTGATTGATATGATAGAGAACTATACCGATATTGGGGCCAGCACACCTGAGGCGATAAAGATCAGCAGAAAAAGCCGGGAGCTCATATCCAGCATGATCGGGGACCGGAGCCTGGAGGACAGGATCACCCAGAGATGCGTCATTGCCACCGGCGACCCAAGCACAGCCGATATCATGAGATTTCAGAATGACCCTTTTCAGGCAGGCCTTAAGGCCCTGGAACGAGGCGCTCCCATCTACGTGGATATCAAGATGGTCCAGGCGGGGGTGCTAAAGAAAGGCCATACCAGCCCCATAGAGGCGTTCATCGATAAGGGAGACGAGCTGGCGGCATCCAGGGGGATCACCCGCACCTCAGCCGGTGTATTTGCCCTGAATGAGAAGCTCTCCGGATCAATAGCGGTGATAGGAAATGCCCCCTCTGCCCTGCTGACCCTCTGCGAGCTCATGGAGTCGGGACGGGTCCAGCCCGATCTGGTGATAGGAGTGCCAGTGGGCTTTGTCAATGCCCTGGAGAGCAAAGAGAGGCTCCGGGAGATCCCCGTCCCCTCGATATCCACTGCCGGTACCCGCGGCGGAACCCCCATCGCCGTAGCAGCCATAAACGAGATCATAAACACCTATGCCAGAGAAAGACCCTGAGCTGATAGCCGATCCAGTCAGCGGCTTTAGCATACCCCTCTCCTGGATCGAATCCTGTTCCGATCCCCGGGCCCGGGAGAAGATCCTGTCAGGCAGATGGACCATCCTCTCAAGCGGCCAATTATTAAAGCGCGGCCTTACCACGGGAACCACCGCAGCAGCAGCAGCGAAAGGGGCAGTCGTATCCCTGGTCCGGGCGACCGAAAGCCTGGAGGTGATGACGCCAGCCGGAATACCGGTCTCGGTTTCCGTTAAGGCAGAGAACGGCTACTGCAATGCTCGCAAGGACGGAGGGGACCATCAGTCCGATGTCACCGCCGGCCTGGGGATATCGGCCCGGGCAGAGCCATCTGGAGAGACGGTCCTCCTCGCCGGGGCGGGAATTGGAAGGATAGGAGCCGGAGGCCTGTGCGACCAGATCGGTCGACCGGCCATAAGCCCCTCAGCAAAAGGGCAGATCATGATGGCTATATCCGAAGGGCTGAAGGTGACAGGTCTTGAGCATGTTCGGGTGGAGATCTGGGTTCC
>NZ_DAKC01000065.1:5941-15413 GCF_002496465.1 Methanosaeta sp. UBA356
GAGCACCTGATAAATGAGAGGGCTGAGGAGCTGAAAGGGGCGAAGAAGGTGGTGGTCAGCACGGGCAGAACCGGACTCAAGCTCAGTCGAATTCTCTTTCCCGATCACGAAGCGGTGCTTATGGGAAACCAGCTGGGCCGGCTGGAGTTTGAGCCTGATCAGGAGAGCATCTTATGTGGCCTTCCCGCTCTGATACTAAAATGGGCTTGGCCCGAGATACTGGAGAATACGGGGTACAATACCGTGGCGGAGATGGTGGAAAAAGAGCCGGAGCATGAGAACATTGCCCTGGGATTGAGGAGGGCCAAAGAGAAGCTGCCTCGCACCCGTATCGTTCTCCTCCATAGGGATGGGCGGATCTTATTGGAGGCTCCATGATCATCGTAGGAGTGGGCATCGGCCCGGGCATGATGACCCAGGAAGCCGGGGAGGCCATCGGCCGGGCGAGGTTGATCTATGGATCGAAGAGGTCGATAGACCTGGCCAGGGAATATATCAACCCGGACTGCATTGTCAGGGAGATAGAGGACTACAAGAGGCTCTCATCTCTGCCAGAGGAGGCCGTGGTTCTGAGCACCGGTGACCCCATGCTCTCCGGCCTGGGCTATCTGCCGGGCAGGGTGATCCCAGGGATATCCAGCCTGCAGGTGGCCTGCGCTCGCCTGAAGATCAGCGAGCTTGATGTGGTCCCCATCACAGTCCACGGGCGGAGGATGGACCCAGAGGCAATAGCATCGGAGCTGAGCCGGAACAAATCCGTCTTTCTTCTCACCGATGACAGCACCGATCTGGAAGGGGTCTGCCGGCTGCTGGAGGAGAGGGGGCTCGCGCGAAGCGTGCTCGCCCTAACAGATCTTGGCTACCCCCAGGAAAGGATCGAGAGAGGGAGCACTGCCTCTCCCCCTCAGGCCCCCGGTCTCTCCTGCGTTCTCATCGGACCGCTGTGAACGGATGAATTCAGGGATGGCAGCTCTTGCAGGGAAGATATCCCTGGCTTTTTGCCTCCTCGGCGCTCTGGAAATAGACCTTGTTCTCCTGCTTGATCTTCAAGGCATAGCGGCAGTCAGGGAGATGGTACTTCTTAGAGGTGCTGCTGCCTACGAAATTCCCTTCTGACTCCTTCTTTCCATCTGATTCATCCATGACCACAACGCTGCTGACTGATGCTTCGCCACCATCGGCATCGGCGCCGGCGCTACCATCAAAAAGCTCAGGATCCCCTGCACCATCTCCATCTTCGCCTGAACCAACTGATGCATCAAATTCATCTGCGACGCGATCATCGGCCTCATTCTCATCCTCTGACCTGGAGTCTTCTCCTTCTGCCGATATCTCTGCCTTTGATTCCTTCGAATCCTCTTGCTCGGCCTCTTCTGGAGCCTGAAGCTTGGTGGTTAGCCCTTCTCCTGACGATATCAGAGCACGAGCTTTCGTACTCTCGACACGCTCGATTTTTCTCTCTTTCTCGCCCTCTCTCCCTGCATCCTCCTCTGGCTCTTCTTCATCCTCATTTGACTCATATCTATAGAGAGATCTGCCGGCATAAAGGGCACGAGCATCAGAGATCGATATCAATTCCCCAGAGGAGATCCTTTTAGAGATCAGATCCTCCTGATCCTCAGCCAGGCTGCACCTTCTGTTCTCGCTGGCCAGAATGCCGCCAGGGCCTGATGCCTCCAGGGTGCAGGTGTAGTTGCCGGGAAGTAGTTCGAGGTTCTTGGCGATCTCGAAGCTGTAATCCCTGTTCGTCTCCAGCCTCATCAGCAGGTACTTGGTGCTTGAGATTGAGGCCTTCCCCTGGCGGAGGGTGGCATTGAGCAATAGATAAGGTAGAGTGCCATTCCCGGTGAGAACGACATTTCCCCGCAGGCTGAAGAGATCGATATCCAGATTGGGGTCTATCTCCATTTTCAGCTGACCCGACCACGCCTCTGACTGCTGAGCTGCACCGCCAGCGGATGAGGCATGCTGTGGTTGGGATCCCAATTCGATGCAGCCAGTGATGGACGATAATACCAGTATAAGGGGAAATAATATCGGAGCTATACCACACTCTCTAAACTTTTTCAAACACAATTGACCAACCCCTTGATTTCCAGTGGAAAGCAGAAGCCCTGAAATGCGCGCCTTATGAAACTGGCCCGAGCAAGGCAATCTTGAGCAGAGGGCCATTTGATCCTCACAGGAAGCTGCATTGCCTTCGAAAAAAGAGCTTGATTCTATTCACATCGATCGGAGCACACGCAGCAGTCCTTCTGCACAGTCCAGCATCTTTTTCAGCCTATCCAGATCCTGCTCAGATCTTATGCCTGCAGAGAGCTCGTCCAGCCGCGCGATCAATGATGCGCGCAGCCCAGCCTTCGCCTCCATAAGCCCGCCATCCATCCTCTCCTCATCAAAGGGGCCCGTACTCCTCGTTCCGCCAGGCAAACTCTTCCCTGCCGCCTGCAAGAGAGGCATACCGGGCTCGTGATCCGGCCGATCCTCTTCTGATCCCGAAGGCTCCGAAGCCTCTCTTCCAGCTCCGGAAAGCTGCTCACCATGGACCTGCTCATCCTGAAATGAACAGACCGGGCAGACTATCTCTCCCTGACAGCGAAATAGGGGCGCTCCGCAGTCATGGTGCGTAGCCAGCATTGTGCATCCCCTCTCAAGAAGCCTGGTTATCTTGCTGAGTACTTCATCTTCTTCCATCGTCCCATCACCAGCATTACCACATACGTTTAAATACAACGATATATCATCCTTGAATCAAAGGCAGATAAACATCATAACCTTTTTCCCATAGATATGGGTGGTGGTTCTATGACAGCTGAAAATGTCCTTAAGCAATGTGTTGAGGTATTAGAACGTATTATGAGCGATGATGCAGTCCCGAGGAATATCAGGCGCTCTGCAGAGAGCGTCAAGACCATCCTCATGGACGAGAGCGTAAACGAGGCGATAAAGGCCGCATCTGCCATTTCCATACTCGATGAGATAAGCAATGACCCTAATATTCCACTTCATACCAGAACCCTGATCTGGAATGTTGCTAGCCAGCTTGAGACCATACCAGTCAGCTAAATCCCTCTTTTGGACCAGATAGCCAAGCAGCTTTCCACGGCCTATGAGAGGGACCGTATGGTTTCCACTGGAACTCAAGCCTATGTGACCTCTGTCCCTCCGCTAATCGTTCTTGGTTGGATATGCAGGATGAGTTTGACTCTTCGATCCTGCATTCACTGAGGTCATCTTGGGCTCCATCCATTTTTTTGTCGGCATTCTCTATGCTTCAGTTCCTGCTATTCAAATATCTTCCATCCGATGGCAATAGCTGTAAATCCTTCGTGGTGATGCTCTTGAGATATCAAGGTTCAATTTCATCGGTTTAGCGCTTGCATTCAACTGGACGTGATCTGAAATTGCGATGAAGACGCTAGCTACGGATTCTGGTTTCATTAGCGTTTATTGATCCTGTTACTAACAGTCGACAAAAACTATTGAACTATCATCCGTATCGCGAAGAATATAATCGATATTCTTAGTAACTACTTACTTAAATTGCAGCTTTTTTATGTGGTTACGTATCATTTAGCTATAGATTTAAGATGTTTATCTGCATAGATTAAAACATAGTCTCTTTCTCTGTAGAGAGGAAGATATATATATGAATAAAAGAGAACCTAGAAATAGCTAGTTTTATTTTATTATCTATCAGGGTATTCGCTGGAGTTTTATCTCTTTTCCAGAGGAAATCATGGGGTAGGAGGCCAATATTTCCAGAGGAAATGAAGGGGAGTTAACCATAACTCTTAATATCCACCAGGACGATTTTAAAATGTTCAAGGGGAATTATCTTGGTACCTATATCCAGAGGGTTATTTGCTGATTTATTGGCGCAAGGGGAGATATTTCAATCCAGAGACATCCTGCGTCCTACATATACACCATCCAAACTGCCTCACAGAGAAGAGCAGATCAATAACCTTGCATCGATTCTGGTCCCAGCTCTGAGAGGTGAGACGCCCTCTAATGTCCTCATATACGGAAAGACTGGCACCGGAAAGACAGCGGTGGCCAAATATGTGGGAAAAGAACTGGAAGAGGCCAGCTTTGAAGATATGAAGTGCGTTGTGATCTACATCAACTGCGAGGTAGTCGATACCCAGTACAGGATTCTGGCCCACCTGGCAAGGCACTTCGACAGAGATATTCCGATGACCGGTTGGCCCACAGACCAGGTTTATGCAGAGTTTAGGAATGCCCTAGATGAGGAGAAGCAAGTTGTAGTGATAATGCTGGACGAGGTGGATAAATTGGTGCGAAAGGGAGACGATGTTCTCTATAACCTCTCCCGGGTAAACTCCGACCTCCTCCGATCGCGGGTGAGTATCATCGGCATATCCAATGACCTCAAGTTCACAGAGTTTCTTGATCCCAGGGTGAAGAGCTCTCTTGGTGAGGACGAGATCATCTTTCCGCCCTACGATGCTGAGCAGATCAGAGAGATCCTGGAACAGAGGGCCAATGTCGCATTCTGTTCCGGATCCTTGCAGGAGAGCGTAATACCTCTTTGCGCGGCATTCGCAGCTCAAGAGCATGGAGACGCCCGCCGAGCCCTTGACCTCTTGCGCATCTCTGGAGAGCTGGCGGAAAGGGCCCGATCTACTGTGGTCACGGAGGTTCATGTCCGCCAGGCCAGAGATAAGATAGAGCAGGATCGGGTAGAAGAAGTCATCAAGACCCTGCCCACCCAATCTAAGCTAGTGCTCTATAGCATCATTCTCTTAGAGGAGCAAGGAACGAGAAACATCACTACTAGTGCGGTCTACAATATGTACAAACAGCTCTGTCCTCTGGTAGAGACCGATTTTCTCACCCATCGCCGGATCACAGATCTCATTGCGGAGCTGGATATGCTTGGCATCTTGCATACCATTGTGATCAGTAAGGGCAGATATGGCCGGACCAAAGAGATAACATTGAGTGTGTACTCCGGCAAGCTCAAGTCAATACTGCAACAGGATTACCGGCTGAAGGATCTGACCAATGTCACTGTCCCCCAGCAAGCTCGTTTGGGGCTCTGATATATTTCCCAATATACATTTTTATTTATCTGATTGAATCTCCCTCTATGGCTTTCCTATCTCCGTTCATCCGGTTCCTGATGCCTCTCATCTCGATTGGGCCAATATGCTTTGTTCACCTCTCAGGGCACTCTCTATTCTAGATGCCTAATCCTATGAAATGAAGGGCTAACAAGAGGATTGCTCCAACTGCCCCGCCGATTCCGCAAATCAGTATGACCAGCCAGCTATAGCCGATATCCGCGCTGATGAACTGATTGGCCAGGAAAAGAATAAAGAGGCCGGCGATTGCGTTTATGACGAAATTTTTAAGGGACCTCAGCAAAAGAAAGGCTCCGAATATGAGAACGACCGCCAGCAAGACTATTCCAACTTCGATCATAGCTGTATATTAGGGTAGTCTAGCTATTAAAAATTCTCCTAATCAGCCTCTGAACGGCTCCATCTCGCTTGCCAGACGGTGGAGCTCTTTTGTATCCAAGGATAACGGATCAATGTGGATCAGCATTATTGCGTTCTTCATGGCAATCTCATCTCTCTGGAATTGAACGAACCGGAGCACAGTCTCATAGTTGCTCTGGGTGATCAGGTAGCCCATGCCTTCCAGGAGGATGATTGGATAGTTGGCCTGGTCGAGGAATTCGGAGATCATGCCGCTCAACCTGGGAAAGTTCGTGGGGTCCACCGTTCTGTATCCTGGTTCGCTCTTTTGAGTCAGCCATATCACAGTCTCCGGAGGTATGCTGAATCTCTCTTGCAGAGTCTCGGGATTGTGTCGGCTGAGGCATAACCCTTCCATTCCATGAGCTACCAGCTCGCTGAATACCTCCAGGCTCTTTTTGGGCTTCTCCTCCTCTACGATATACGTGGTCCCTGGGATAAGCGATACCTCAAATGGGCTCCTTCCATAGCTCTTCATGATCTCAGCCAATGTATCCTTGATATCGAAGGTGGGATCAAATGTTCTGATGATTCTGTCCAGCCTCCTTAAAGCGAGGAAAAAGCTATGCCTGGTCAGAACCAGTCCTGGTCTGATATTCAAACTGGGAATGGCGGTCAGAGCATCCTGCATATCTGGCTCGCAGGCCGGCCCGGCTTCGTCAGAGGGCCGATCTCTCTTTGGAGCCACCTCAAAGAATCCGCCTGCTGCAATAAGTTCATTGGCTTTCATGACCACCTCTCTTCTCACCCCTTCATTCAGTGCGGAGAGCATCGTATCTGAGAAGAGCCGAAAGAGGTACTCTGAGAGGGGACCCAGGGTGAACAATAGCTCCTTTGCCTCATTGACGCTGGAATTCAGTTCCATATGGACGAAATCCTCTCCCTCAGCCAGGATCAGATGAGTCCTTTTTCCCAGCAGCTCCATCTGATAGACGAAGTCCAGCATCTCCCTCTCTGGAACCTTGAACATGTTCTCATTCACCAGCTTTTCTATGCTGTCGATGAGCACAATGCTGTTTCTGCTGGAGTCGACGAACGATTTTATGGTTATGAATAGGAGGGGCAGATTTCGGGGTGAGATGTATCGATCGCTTCTCTTCTCGTCGCTCAGCTTGATGATGGGCGTCTCCTTGAATCCCCAGCGGAGCCTGACCTCCTCCGGGGAGGAGTGGGTGATACACAGCCCTTCTACACCGTGGGTGATCTGGTCGGTGAAGACCTCATAAGCGATATCAGGCACTATGTATATCCTTCCCCTCGTCAGATCATAGGTGGGAAGGGTCTCCTTCTTCTCTTCCACCACTGGCTTAACGGGAACCTGTTCCTCTACAATCATTCTGGTGGCAGAAGGTCCTACTGACCCGGTGAGGGTCTTTTCGAACTGGTTCCAAAGCTCCTGAAGTTGCCTGGGGCTAACCGTCTCTCTGGTCGCTCCCAGTTGCCTCAGATATAGATCGACCTGACGATTTGCTCTTTCCTCTCCTATATACTTTGCAAGGGTCGTCTCGATCTCGCTTATTGTCCCATAAAGCATAGCTCGGGGCTCAACTGGCAGCTCCTCGCCCTGTGCCATCGCTTTTTCTGCACCGTATATGAATGATTTAGCGATGCTTTCCTCCTCGAGACTGGGCTTAGTGAGAAGGGATACGAGGATGTAAAGGCTGGTGTTGACCAGCAGCGTCCAGAATACGGAGTTGGTCCACTGGTCAAGGCCGAGGCCGAATAGGTCTGTGGGTCTGAGGAAAGACAGGCCGAAGGCTCCATCTCTAACCAGGCTTGAGAGCATGCCATCGTCCCCGGCCATGGTGGGTATCAAGGCGGTGTAGGACCAGAGCAGAAATCCTGAAACGAGACCTGCCATAGCTCCTTTTCGGTTTCCTCCTCTCCAATAAAGGCCTCCGAGAGCAGCTGGCGCCAGCTGACTGGCAGCGAGAAATGAGACGATTCCGATATCTGCCAGTATCTGATAGGCAGCAACATGGGAGAAGAGGTATCCTAATAGGACAACCAGGAGTATATTCAGCCTTCTGGTGTTGAGGAGTGCATCGGCCAGGTTCTTCTGCTTTTTAATATGGCGCAGAATATAGGGGAGCTCCAGGTCGTTGAGCAGCATCGTGCCGACGGCCACGGACTCGACTAGGATCATGGCAGTGGCTGCCGATGTCCCTCCTATGAAGACCAAAAGAGATAGAAGGTCTTGATTGTGGCTATAAGGTATGGTTATTATGAAGGAGTCCTTGAGGCCGGGGGTATTGAGGAGCAACCCGCCCCAGGCGATGGCCGGAACGAAAAGGTTGATCAGCAGGAGGTAGAGGGGGAAGAGCCACATCGCCTTTTTCAGATGGCCCACTTCTGAGTTCTCCACAACCATGACATGAAACTGTCTGGGCAAGAATAATATGGCAAAAAAGGACACGAGGGTCAGGGAGAACCAAAGAGGATACTCCACGTCCATGAGGTTGGAATAATTCGGATTACTACGAGCCTGTTCAGCCATCTGGCTGAAGATATCCCCATAGCCTCCAAAGATTCCATAGGCAACGAATAGCCCTATCATCAGAAAAGCCACCAGCTTCACCAGGGATTCGAAGGCCACCACAGCAATCAGCCCCTCATGCCGCTCCATGGGGTCTAGCTGGCGGGCGCCGAAGATCATGGCGAATATGCCCAGGAGGAGGGCCACCACCAGGGTGCTCTCCCAGGAGAAGCTCAGGAGGGTATGGGATTCGGCCAGAGTCTCTAATGAGGTGGAGATGGCTATCAGCTGCAAAGCCACATAAGGGGTTACCATGACCAGGCTGAGCAGAGCAACCACTGCGCCGATGGCATAGCTCCTGCCGTAGCGAAAGCTCAAGAAATCGCTGATGGAGGTGAGGCGGTACTCCTTGGATACGCGAACCATCTTTCTGATGAGCACCCAGCCCAATGTCATAGCCAGGACGGGCCCTAAATATATAGGCAAAAATTCCAGGCCGGTAGATGCTGCTCTTCCTATGGAGCCGTAAAAGGTCCATGCTGAGACATATACGGATAGGGAGAGGGCATAGACATAGGGATTGCTGACGATGCTCTTGCCCTCTAGCTTTCTATTATCTGAGAACCTAGCTATTGCGAAAAGAAGGAGCAGATAGAGCACCATAACCACAAGAGCGGTATTCTGGCCTATCAACCAGAATTCCCCCGGTCAAAGAGGTACATCAGGAGAATGAGTATCATCCAGACTGCAGATATATAGACGAGTATCGCAGGCATGCCCAGCAGAATTATGCCATCGGCCAAGGAAAGCATAGGCCAGTTGAGCAGCACCCATCCTAAGAAGAAGAGCAAAATCCAGAAATCCTTCTGGCTCAGGAGGTCGTGGAGTGAGGCCATGGCTATAAACCCGGATAGGTTATAATCCCCTTAGCAGATATATCTACTGCATGTAGATCAGACTGCTTTTATATCAGGAATTCATTCTCGCAGCCGTGAGATGAATTGATCCTCAGAACTCATTATTCAGGCCAAATATCTGCGGATATGGACGGAAAAGAGGTCATGCTGGCGGGCTTCGCCCATGAGATCAGGGACCTGGGGGGCATAGCTTTCCTGGTGCTCAGGGACAGAGAGGGAATGGCTCAGATAACTCTGGTCAAGAAGCTCCTGGGAAAGGATGTTTTCAAGATGGCGCGCTCCATCAGCCGGGAGAGCGTGGTTATGGTCCGGGGGAATGTTAAGGCGGAGGCCAAGGCTCCGCGAGGATATGAGATCCTTCCCACGGAGATTCAGGTTTTAAGCGCCGCCCAGGTGCCTCTTCCTTTGGATCCCACGGAGAAGGTGGAGTGCGAGCTTGACACCCGCCTTGACTCCCGGTTCATGGACATCCGCCGGCCCTGCGTCCTGGCTGCATTCGAGATCGAGAGTGCAGTTCTTTTCAGCCTCAGGGACTATTTCCATCGAAAGGGGATAGTTGAGGTCTTCAC
>NZ_DAKC01000065.1:15757-58679 GCF_002496465.1 Methanosaeta sp. UBA356
TTCCGGGCGGAGGAGCATGATACCAGGCGCCATCTGAATGAGGCCATCTCTATAGATCTGGAGGTGAGCTTTGCCGATGACAAGGATGTAATGGAGATCCTGGAGGAGGCGGTGGCCGGGGCATATAGCTATGTGGCTGATAACTGCCGCCGCCAGCTGGAGGTCTTGAATATGGAGCTGGAGGTGCCCCGGCTCCCCTTCAAGAGGATCACCTACACCCGTGCTCTGGAGCTGGCGGAAGAGAAGGCTGGGGCCAGGATGCAATGGGGCGACGACCTGGATACAGAGACGGAGAGATTCTTAGGAGAGAGCATTGGAGAGCATTACTTCCTGATCGATTGGCCATCATCCATCAAACCCTATTATACTCTGCCTTATGAGGACAAGCCTGAGATCTGCCGGGGATTCGATCTCATGCACCCGAGGATGGAGCTGGCCAGCGGGGCGCAGAGGGTGCACGACTACAGCCTGCTGGTGGAGAGGATAAAGGAGAAGGGGCTGGATCCAGATGGCTTTGAATTCTATCTTCGCGCTTTTCGCTATGGAATGCCCCCTCATGCCGGTTGGGGTCTGGGGCTGTCCCGTCTGGTGATGACCATGCTCAATTTAGAGAACATTCGCGATGCGGTGATCTTTCCCAGAGATCGAAGGCGCCTTGTGCCCTAGGATATGCCAGGAATGGAGAGGAAATATAGTAGCGTAAGCACAAATCATCTCCATTCTTATAAAATAATATTTAACATTAAATAGGCATATATTTGCATTTATGCCATTTTGGTTTTAGAGGCAAGGATGCGGCGCAGACCCGATAAGAGGGCTGCGCTCCTTTGCCTGAGGCTTCAGATATGGTTTAGACCTAATCCAGCTTCTCGATGCCCTCTTTCTTCACCTTTGGCTTCCATATTTTGTCTGGCATCCAGGCAGGCGCTCCAGCAGGCTTGTCTACCTGTACCCTCTCTCCTGAGAAGATGTGCACCTTCTTGGTGCCACGCTCACGCAGCTTAATCTCTGTGTAGCCGCGGTTGGCGGCTTTCAGTGCCGCTTGCCTGGGCGATTTTCCTGTGAAGACTCCAATCTCATTTCCCTGGGCGTCCCTCAGGGCAAAGTTTCTCATTTCAGCCAAATTTTTCCCTCCTGATGGTTATGATATGCCTCTCTGATTCGGTATATTAATTTAATCCAAAAGTATCTCCCCCTGTCTCCCAAATGAGGAGTGAGCAGCTGCCCGATCACTGCCAATTGATCCACCATTCTGTCCATAATTCAATGGTATTCGGCAAAAAATTTGGCAAAATAGGCGGAAGAACCGGGCTGTTCATCCTCCTATTAGCTGTTTTATCTCTAACCTATGGCATTCACCCCTTCCGGCCGGCTCGTCGCCAGGCTGCCGATGATATATGCTGCTGTACCGCAGGTCAACCCTACAAATACGGGGTGGATGAGGGGGTAGCCGTAGAAGTACCAGACCACCACCGAGAGGAAGGAGGCAAGCAGGCTGGCAATGAAGCCGGTCTCATTGCCTCTCTGCCAGAAGATGCCCAGGAACAGTGGCACCAGGACGCAGCAGGCGATGATACCCATGCTGACCGCCACCAGGGGCACGATCTGTTGTGGCACATTGATTGCCGAGACGGCGGCGATGATCAGTATTGCCACCCCAATCATGCGGGTGAGTAGGAGAACCTTCCGGTCGGCAATTCCTGGATTCAGATAGCGCAGGATGTCCGAGGTGAGGGAGGTTGCAGTGACCAGCACAATGGCGCTCATGGTGGACATGGCGGCAGATATGGCTGCCAGCAGGATGATCCCGTCAAAGCCCTTGGGCAGGATCAGTGTGGCGACGAATGGCACCAGGCCGTCGGGATTCTTGAGGAATGGAGCTATCTGCTCGGCGCTCAATGCTCCATAGGCCAGGATTCCCAGGGAGAAGATGCATACTGAATAGATGGCGATGGAGATGGGTCCGTAAATGCCCGCGAAGCGAACGACCCTCTTGTCCCGGGCGGAGAATATCATAATCAGCAGATCGGGAAGGGCGAGCAGTCCCAGGCTGATGGAGAAGGCCTGTCCAAATGTCTGCTGCCAGGGGATATTAAGGCCATTCATGCTGAGCACATCAAGGGGAATTCTCTCCCAGATATCCAGTCCGCCGCCAGCGGAGATCAGGCCGCCGTAGAGGAAGACGGCCCCTATCAGCATCAATACGCCCTGGATGAATCCCACCCAGATTATCGCCGGCAGCCCGCCGATGGCGTAGTAAATGGCCACTATGGCTACGGTGATCAATAGACCCTCCAGGTAGGATACGCCAATCATTCCCTGAAATAGGGTAGCGCATCCTTTGAAGATGGGGACCAGGTATACGGTATAGAGGATGAGCATGATGATAGCAAGTATGACCTTTCCCAGGGGAGAGTTGTATCTTCTCTCCAGCAGCTGGGGAACCGTCTTGGCATCGTACTGCTTTGCCATGGTCCAGATCCTCCCCGCCATGATCCAGGCGATGCAGGCGAATCCGACATGAAATAGGGAGCAGAAGATCACCCAGGGCATGCCGGCGGCAAGTCCGTAACCGCCTCCTCCCAGGAAGGAGGCTGCGCTGAAGTAGGCAGCAGTATAGGCAATGCCGATGACGGCAGGATAGGCGATGTTGCGGTTGGAGAGGACAAAGCCTGAGAATGTCCCCTGTCGCAGCTTAAGTGAGAGCAGGATTATCGCCAGGACGTAGGCCAACAGCAGCAATTGATTAATCATGGTATTTCCTCATTAATATAAATATAGTTGTGGATATCATAACTATAAGAGCGATCAGTAGCGCAATGTAGGGGGTGGGCATGCTCATTTTTTCTCACCCTGAAGTAGTCGATCACAGAGCAGGAGAAATGGCTGATCTGTGTCCCTCCATATCGAATTCATGTCTATGTCATTCTCCAATTTTGTACCTTAATGCACATTTTTGGACAGCGTATTGCTGCCTGGTTTAAAAAGCTTGTCTTCAGCCTCCGATCGGAAGATAGAAGTAGTAGCAAGATACAAATATAACAATAAATGAGGTGAAACTCTATGGAGCCTCGAATTCTTAAGGTCGGCGAGAAGGTCACAGGCAGATATAGCGGCATGGAGCTGGGCGAGAGCAGGAAGTTCTTCCGGGTGAAGCTCGGGGAAGAGGAGTTTTATCTGCCAAAGGACGTGGGGAACTCCCTTCTTAAGAGCCATCAGATGGGCAATCAGCTGTTTACCATTCAAAGGCAGCTGGATGTCTATGAGATAAAGCCGCTCATTGGTGCGCTGGATTAGATGGGACTGAAGCCTTTTGGACTATCCCTCGCTCCCGGCAAAATGGCCATATATGAATCGCATGACTCTGATGGCATGATGAAATAGATCGGCATATTCCACTTAGCTATGCTTAGCAATATTTATATAAGATTTCATGCTCAAAAACATTGATGATTCAGAATATGGATATCTATCGTCTGAATTTTAAGTCCATATTGATATAACATCCTTCTATTCTAGCTCTGCCAAGAGCTTCCTTGGTCTGATTATCGCGTAGGATGTCGATAGGAGGGCGGAGAATATTTCGTTAGTGCAATGGCCGGATGATGCTATTGTATTTTTATCTTGTTTAATAATTAATAAATGATTGAAATTACGGATCGGAGGTGATTCGTTATGATGAACCGCACCATGAAACTGCTTATGCTGTCGGATATATTCGTCCTCACCGGATTTGGACTGATTCAGCCCATAATTGCCATTTATATTAATGGTGGCGGTGTAGCTGGAGGCAGCATGCTTTCCGCGGGACTTGCCAGTGCTCTCTTCCTATTCACCAAGTCCCTGGTGCAACTCCCCTTTGGCCATTATGTGGACAGGCAGTCTGATAAGACGAAGTGGCTGTTCGTGGGGACGATTCTCATGGCTGGTGTCCCCCTCATCTATGTCTCTGCCAGCAGCATATATCATATTTATATCGCAGAGGTTATTTATGGATTGGGAAGCGGACTCGCCTATCCAACCTGGCTTGGTTTGTGGTCTGCAAATCTCGATAAGGGACAGGAGAGCTTTCAGTGGTCAGTATACTCAACTGCTACCGGCCTGGGCACGGCAGCAACCGGGGCGTTGGGTGCAGCCGTGGCCAGCTTTGTTGGCTTTTCTGCTACTTTCATCCTGGCGGGAGTTCTATGCCTGTTGGGTTGCATAGCCCTGTTTTACCTGGATTATAAGAATGGCTGGAGGAGGATAATGGCAATGCTCGTGCCCTCTATTTGCTGGGGCGGCGGCAACTCCCTCCGAAAGCTTTCAGACCTCCTCCACGGGAAGGGTCGGCACAATTTCGGCCTATGCCTCTATGGTTTAGCAAAGCCCTCTTTCATATATCCTCCAAAAGACCACAAAGCCGATATATATCCTGATCCAGAGCGCCTATCGAAAGGCGAATGAAAATGCTTATTGGAATAGATGTCGGCGGAACCACCACTGATGCTGTTTTGGTGGATGGCAGCCGGGTGGAGAAGACGGCCTATGTGCCTACGGATCATAATGATCTGCTGGGATGCTTGCTGGGGGCTCTGGATGAGCTGGTCAGAGGAGTGGACGTCAGCAAGATCGAGAGGGTGGTTTTAAGCACCACTCTGATCACAAATATGATTGCCGAGAAGAAGACGGATCCTGTAGCCTTGGTCTTGATCCCGGGTCCGGGGACCAATCCTCGGGACTACAACCTGGGCCCGTCCATCATTCTTGATGGGGCCATAGACTTCCGGGGCAAGGAGATCGACTGGTTGAACGAATCCCAGATAAAAGAGGCAGCCGCCAGGATAAAGGAGAGTGGAGTCTCGAGGGTGGCAGTGGTGGGAAAGTTCAGCCAGAGAAATCCGGCTCACGAGGAGAAGGTATCCCAGATCATGTCCCAAATCCTGCCCGGATCCAAGATCGAGCTGGGCCATCGGGTATCTGGTCACCTCAACTTCCCCCGGAGGGCGGCCACCACAAAGCTCACCCTGGCCACCAAAGAGAGCTATGCGAGGTTCGCTCTTGCCATATCCAGGGCTCTGGAGGAGAGGCGGATCACCGCTCCCGTTTATATCCTGAAGGCAGACGGCGGAACCCTGCCTTTGGAGGGATCGCTCCAGATGCCAGTGGAGACCATCTTCTCCGGGCCTGCGGCCAGCATCATGGGGGTCATGGCCCTGACTCCTCCCGGCCAGACCTCCGTAGTGGTGGACATCGGCGGCACGACGACAGACCTGGCTCTCATCCTCTCCGGCAGTCCGCTGCTCTCCTCTAAAGGGGCGCGAGTGGATTCTATGCTGACTCATGTGCGCGCTTTTGCCGTAAGGTCCGTGGCCATTGGCGGGGACAGTGCAGTGGACGTCGCCGAGGACTGCCTGACAGTGGGCCCGCAGAGAAACGGCTCGCCCTTCTGTTTGGGGGGTACGGGCCCCACTCCCACCGATGCTCTGCGCGTCTTGGGTCGGTCGAGCGTCGGCGACCTGGAGCGAGCAAAAGAGGCGATGGCAGGGGTGGCAAGCAGGATGAACTGCACTGCAGAAAAGGCAGCAGAGATGGTGTTAGATTCTGTGGTGGAGAAGATCGCCTCACAGGTCAATGAGATGTTTCGGGAGTGGGAGCAAGAGCCTGCTTATCGCATCTGGGAGATCATGAAAAAGGAGAAGCTCGAGGCGCAGAATGTGGTTGGGGTGGGGGGAGCTGCCCCCGCTCTGGTGCCCCTCATCGCCTCCCGGCTGAAGGTGGCCTCGATTGTGCCTGAGCATGCTGCGGTTGCCAATGCCATTGGTGCTGCCGTTGCCCGGCCTACCATCACCCTTAACCTTCATATCGATACCGAGAGGGGTGAGTATGTGACTGCAGAGGATGGGATCATGGGCAAAGTGAATGAGAAGCAGATGTCTCTGGCTCAGGCTGAGCAGCTGGCCCGGAGGCTTCTCGTGGAGAGAGCAGGCCGCCTGGGGATTGAGGAGTATGCCGCTGAAGCTCTGGTCACTTCAAGCGAGATCTTCAATATGATTCGGGGATGGTCGACGGTAGGAAAGCTCCTGGACGTCCGAATGGAGATTCCTGCTGGCCTGCTATCCTCATGGAGGTGCACGTAAATGGCTTCTAATGCAGGAGCGGGAAAGACCGGCCTGATATTCTTCCCCGCCTTCGACTGGGCCATCTCGCCCACCCATCCAGAGAGAGAGGAGAGGCTGCTTTATACCCGGGACCAGATCTTTGAGGAGGGGCTGATGGACCTCCCTCAGATCGAGGAGTACAAGCCCCGATTGGCAGAGAACAAGGACATCGCTCGCACCCATTTCTGCGTTCCAGATGTGGAGAGCCAGGTGACCGAGGCCCATCTCATTGCCGCCGGAAGCACCCTCACCCTGGCCGATGCCCTGGAGAAAGGGGAGATCAGAAATGGCTTTGCCCTGGTGCGCCCGCCAGGCCACCACAGCATGCGGGTGGTGCACGGCAACCGGGGATTTTGCAATATCAATAACATGGCCATACTGGTGGAGTACCTGAGGACCAAATACGGCCATAAGAGGCTCGCGGTGATCGATACGGATGTGCATCACGGCGACGGCACCCAGGAGATCTTCTGGCATGATCCCGAAGTCCTGTGCATATCCTTCCACCAGGACGGGCATACCCTCTATCCTGGATCCGGTTTCGTCAATGAGATCGGCGGGCCGCAGGCACTGGCGCGCACCCTGAACGTTCCCCTGCCTCCGGGCACCACTGACGAGGGGATCCATTATGTCTTGGACAACCTCATCCTGCCCATACTGGAGGAGTTCAAACCCGATCTGGTCCTGAACTCCGCCGGCCAGGACAACCACTACACCGATCCTCTAGCCAATATGCGCTTCTCTGCCAATGGCTATGCCCGGCTCAATGAGAAGCTTGCTCCAGATATCTGCGTCCTGGAGGGAGGCTATGCAGTGGAAACCGCGCTTCCCTATGTGAACACCGGCATCATCCAGGCCATGGCCGGCCTTGACTACTCCCATGTACGCGAGCCGGATTATGTTCCGGGAGCCTTTGTGCAGACCGATGCCATGTGGCGGGAGATCAAAAAGACGGTGGACCAGGTGAATGAGGCCTGGGCGAAGAGGGAGGAGATGGTCCAGATGGCCCTGGAGAGTCTGGGCGACTTCTACCGCCGGAAGAAGAGGGTCTTTTACGATACGGACATGATCAATGAGAGCCAAGAGGAGTCGGTCAGGCTCTGTCCGGACTGCCCGGGATACATGACCATCACCAGCTCTGCCCAGAGGGGATATGGCACTTTGAACAATGCCTTCTGCGTCTCCATCCCTCGTGGCGCCTGCTCGTCCTGCCGGGAGGATGCAAAAGAGGAGTATGAGGAGCATCTGGAGGACCGGAGGATTGGGTATGTCTATCTGCAGGACAAGGACCGGGACAAGTTCAAGTTCTGCAACAATATGACCCATACCCAGAAGGGGTACTGAGGGCCAGGCATATTGAAAGTTGGGCCATACTGGCCTATACTTGCCTTTTTATCCTTTCTTTTATTCTCTATTTTCCGGTTGTTTCTCCTGGAGTCTGCGAGCTGTATGAGCGATAGAGCAAAGGAACTGGAGGAGGCGGCGGCATCGATCGACGCAGCCTCCCTTGATACGGCCAGGAAGGGGATCGTCACCGGCTGCCAGGAGCTGATCTACTGGCTGGAACTCTTATCCCGCCGCCTGGAAAAGGTCCCGCCCGAAAAGGAGCATAAGTTCGCCCGCGCTTTCTCTCTTATAATGCTCGGCCACTTGCCCACCCGGCCCGGGACCTGCCCTTTTTGCGTCCAGTATGGCCAGAGCCGAAGCTGCCGGGGTTGCGGCTATGCTGCCACTCACGGGCGCTGCGATTCAGATCAGTCGTCTTTCAGCCTGTTCATCGAGGCCTTCAGTGAGTTGGGAAGGGTGATTTATCAGGATACAGGAGGCCTGAACTGCCATCCGGATGATGCCCGACTGAGGCTTGAGCATTGCATTCGCTCCTCTCGCCTACTGGCAGCGGATATGATGGAGGATATTGATTCCTCCTCCGCCGAGCGGCTGATGGAGAGGAAGGCCAGGTACCTTGGGCAGATGATCGATCTTTTGCCGAAAGAGCTCTTCGGCCCGGAGATAATGGAGAGTTGGCGTCGGGTGCGTGAGATGCTTCGCAATTACTGGTAGTACTCAGTCTGCTGTAAAATAGTCAAATCACATCTCAGCTCAGATGCTGCACGAAGAGCTCCTCATAGAGCCTCTTGACGTTTTCTGCAGTCTTAGTCATCTCCGGGAAGCCCTGGTAGTTCATCGCCTCCTGCACGTCCTGGGGAAGGCGGAGCTTGTACTGGCTGCGGGAGAGGAACCAGCCTTGCTGGGCATAGTAGCGGGAGAGATACTCCTGCTCCGTCTGGCCGGGGGTGGGGATGAACAGCCCATGCTTTTTGTCCAGCTCCACCATCTCCATCATGGTGGTATAGCCGGACCTGGTGATCAGAAAGCGGGCCCGGTTCATCAGCTCCACTTTATCCTCCGTTGATAGGTAAGAGTGAACTGTGGTATGCTCATCCAGCTTCTCGTGCCTCTCCTTCTGAGGGCTTCCCAGGAGCACCACCTTCTCCCCGGGGAGCTTTTGCACCTGCTTCATGATGATCTCCTCCAGCTTCGTCCTCTGGGGCTCGGGTCCTGAGACGATGATCAGATAATCCAGGTCTTCATCCAGATTCATCTTCCTGGTGCTGGTGAAGATTCCGGCGAAATAGGCTCTTTTGTTGGTGGCATCCAGGCGTGATCGGCTGAGCTTGCCGCTCAGGTTCGGCTGGCCCGCCCAGGGATAAATATCCGGCACAATGACTCCGTCGAACTTGACATGAACGAAGCTGTTCACGGGAATGGTGAGCATCTCAAAGGGGTAGAGGTACTGGGGCAGGCTGAAGCGGAGCTGATGGGAGATGAAGTAGCTGGGAATGTCGTGGCTGTAGACCCCCATGCGGTTGTCGCTTATTATCAGATCAAACTTATTCACAGAGAGGATCTCGTCCAGCTTCTTTCTCTCCCTGGCCAGAGCGCGGAGGAGGATGGGAATGCTGGCAGCGAACTTGGGCAGGAAGAACCGGGTGGAGCTGTAGGGGGCAGGATAGTCCTTGAATGTTATGAAATCGCATTCCGGGAATTCCCTCTTCAGAAGGGTCAGGGCATTGCCGCTGGTGCCAATGGTGACCTCGTGGCCCCTTCGTATTAGCTCCTCAATGATGGGAATGTCCCTGGTGGAGTGGCCCAAACCCCAGTTCAGAGGGCTCACGAATACTTTTCCCATGAGGCGGGAGATCAAGCTCTAGGTATAAATCGTTTTCTTGATAAGAGCTAAATATCAACCTGTTCCACCAATAGCCCGTGTACGAGCAGATAGTTCAAGCCGTCGACAAGATGAAGAAGGGAAGCCCTGGCTATGAAGGGATCAGCGCCATCCTGAATAGATATGCCAGGGGCGAGATCGATCTGGATGAGGCCTACTACGACCTCTTGGAGGCGGAGCTGATTGCTATGCCCAAGAGGTGCGGCATGTCCGCAAAGCGCCCGGTGACTGCAGAGGACGAACTGCGCCTGAAAGAGAAGATCCATGAGAAGATCAAAGAAGATCTCCATTAGACGGCCAACAGAGATGCAAAGCAAAAGCGGCAAGGGTAACAGGTCAAGAGCATATGTTGGGAATAAGCGTTACTGAATTGAGGGACCTGGTCGTATCATTGATCGCCCTGGTAATAGCCTTCTCGGTGCTTTTTGGAGGGGCGATGCTTGATATGAATATGATCATCGTCTCCACTCTGGGTGTTGCCAGCGGATTTCTCCTCCATGAACTGGCTCATAAGTTCACTGCCCAGCATTTTGGATATCTGGCCGAATACAGGGCCAATCTCTGGGGCCTTGGTCTGGCGGTGGCTTCAGCCTTCGCCGGCCTTCTCATTGCCGCTCCGGGAGCGGTGATGATCAGCCGGTCCCGGCCCCCTGTCCAGACATATATTCAAGACAGCATGTATGGCTCTACCGTCTCTGATCCGTTTCATCGGGAGGAGCTGGCCAGCCAGCTGAAAAGAGAGATGCTCTTAATATCTCTGGCCGGGCCGATGACCAACATCGTGCTGGCGGCTTTCTTCTTCATTCTGGGGATGAGCGGTCTGGCAGATGGCGAAGTCTGGGCGCAGGCGATTACATTTGCCCTCTTCATCAACCTGATCCTGGCGGCCTTCAATATGCTGCCCTTCGGACCCCTGGATGGAAAGAAGATCTTCGACGGCGACCGGCGGGTCTGGGCTTTGATCGGCCTGCCTGTGATACTGATCGCTCTGCCGATCTATCTTGGAATTATATAAAAATCGGCTCCTCGCTATTTTGCATGGGTGAACTCGAATCGCAAATTCTCTGTGTCTCTGTGTCTCTTTCCATGAAAACACGCCTAAAATCCGGGGGATATCAGCCACCACTCCTCGGTTTACCTTCTCCAATGCGAACCACATTATTGGCCACCAGATCCAGCCAGGTAAGCTGTGAGGTAGAGGATTTTCTATCGAAATCGAAGTCCAATCTCTTCTTCTTGAATCCTTCTTCTTCCCACATCTCGCGATTGACAAGAAGATGGTGTATCATGCTGAGAATTTTCCTGGAGAGGGCAGTAATGGCCTTCGGCTTACCTTTCCTGCGCAACAATCGGAGATATACCTTTTTGAGTCGCGATTTATTTGTCTTTGATGCTCCATGAGCCACCTGATTTAAGATCCATCTAAGGCCTTTTGGACCATGTTTTGTAATCTTTCAAATAATATTATTCTCATTCTACTCCCGTGCAAGCAAAATCAATCCAAGTATAAAAACTTTAAATTTTAAGATCACGTGTATTACTTCTCTAAGAAAACTATTTATCCATTCAAGTTATACATTTCCTACTTGTGGGAGAAATGACATGGCAGGGCTGAAAGGAAAACACATCTTTGGCTTAGTAACGGTTGGGGAGAAAGGTCAGATCGTCATCCCAAGCGAAGCCCGGAAGATCTTCGATATCAAGCCGGGTGACCGCCTGTTGATGCTCGGAGATGAGGAGCAGGGAATCGCGATTGTAAAGAGCGAACTGTTCATGCAGTTCGCGAAGGAAATTTTCAATGCAAAGGAATGCAGGGAGGAAGACAATTGACCGAAATCCGGATAGCCGGCCTGACAAAAAGGTACGGGGAAAGGACCGCGGTCAATAATCTTAACCTTACTATACGAAAGGGCGAACTGTTCGCGCTGCTCGGAATGAACGGCGCCGGCAAGACCACAACCATCAAGATGCTCTCGTGCCTCACTGTGCCCACTGCCGGGGATGCCATCCTGCTGGGTGACAGTATCGTAACCGGTCGCTCTGCAGTAAAGAAGAAGGTCAATGTCTCGCCGCAGGAGACTGCAGTCGCCCCGAACCTGACTGTTATGGAGAACCTCGAGCTGATAGCCGGGATATATGGCAGCGACAGGAAGACCGCAGGGACGAAAGCAGCCAGGATGCTGTCGGTATTCGGTCTCGATGAAGTTGCCGGCAGTAAGGCAAAGACACTGTCGGGCGGGATGCAGCGACGGCTCAGTATCGCAATGGGGCTGATCTCGGAACCGGAGATCCTGTTTCTGGACGAGCCGACACTCGGGCTCGACGTACTTGCACGGCGTGAACTTTGGGACACGATCAGGAAACTGAAAGGTGAGGTCACCATCATCCTCACGACACACTACATGGAGGAGGCGGAGGGGCTCTCGGACAGGCTGGGGATAATGGCAAAGGGCGAGCTGAAAGCGGTAGGGACAGTATCCGAGCTCGTATCCCTCGCAGGAGGAGCCCGGACGTTCGAGGACGCCTTCGTGGCGCTCGCAACGAGGCAGGGAGCGGGGGCATGAGGTTCCTTGTCTTCGCCTCGCGCAACTGCAAGGAGATCGTCAGGGATCCACTAAACCTTGCATTCGGCTTCGGCTTTCCGATTGTCCTGCTCCTCATGCTCACCGCCATACAGGCAAACATACCGGTAAGCCTGTTTAGGATCGAAGAACTTGCCCCGGGAATGGCTGTATTCGGCCTTGCGTCCATCTCCCTCTTCTGCGGGATGCTGATTGCAAAGGATAGAAGCACGTCGTTCTTGATGCGGCTGTTCACATCGCCGCTTTCCGCATCTGATTTCATTCTCGGCTACACTTCCCCGATGCTGCCGATTGCAGTCATGCAGTGCGCCATCTGTTTTGCCGTCTCCATCTTCCTCGGGCTGGCAATGAATGTCAACGTGCTGGTCGCGATTGCAGTCCTCATCCCGGCAGTCGTCCTCTTCATCGGCATCGGGCTGATGGCAGGGACGGTCTTAACCGACAGGCAGGTGGGCGTCATGGTCGGGGCAGGGCTCACGAACGCCTGTGCATGGCTGAGCGGGATATGGTTCGCCCCCGGCCTTGTAGGGGGCTGGTTCGAATCGGTTGCCTATGTGCTCCCGTTTGTCTATGCTGTAAATACAGCACGTGCTGCCATAGTTGGCGACTATGCTGCAATCTTCCCGCAATTATGGTGGGTGATCGGGTATGCAGTCGTGATCATGACCACCGCGATCTTTATATTCCGGAAAAAGATGGACAACGACGACATGTGACTGGCTCACAAGTTCACCGCCCAGCATTTTGGATATCTGGCCGAATACAGGGCCAATCTCTGGGGCCTCGGTCTGGCGGTGGCTTCAGCCTTTCGCCGGTCTTCTCATTGCCGCTCCGGGAGCAGTGATGATCAGCCGGTCCCGCCCCCCTGTCCAGACATATATTCAAGACAGCATGTATGGCTCTACCGTCCCTGATCCGTTTCATCAGCAGGAGCTGGCCAGCCAGCTGAAAAGAGAGATGCTCCTCATATCTCTGGCCGGGCTGATGACCAACATCGTGCTGGCAGCGACCTTCTTCATTCTGGGGATGAGCGGCCTGGCAGATGGCGGGGTCTGGGCGCGGGCGATTACATTTGGGATCCTGATCGCTCTGCCGGTTTATTTGGGGATTATATAAACGAAGGCTGGTTTAACTCTGCAATTGTGCTGCTATCGAGGGTCAGTTATTTTAATACTCCATGCAGGACGGGAAGTAGGTGTTGAATGAATGACTCAAATTGAGGTTCTGCAGGAGATCTCCGATACCCTCATTTCAATCAATGATTGCCTGGAAGGGATTGGTGAAGAGCTTGAGGAAATCAGCATGGCCAGCAAGATGATGATATTCTTCAAGCTGATCGAATTGAAGCCGGAGATGAAGGACAAGCTCGGGCCTTTGATCAATGAACTGGCAGAATCTATGGACTTCGAGATGGATGAGGCAGCAGGTGAGGAATAGCGAAAAAGCTCTCACTGAAAGGGCCGCCTGAGAGATTCAGGGAGGAGGTGGGCCCCGAATCTCTCGCGCATCTCTTGATTTGGTTTACTTAACAAAAACATCACAGATGTTTATTATATTTAGCCCTTTCCATTTAAGAATGCCGGCCCTCCCATTTTTCTTGAGCCCTCCTTTCAGCGAAGATCTTTTGATCTAAGCGATTCTGCAGTTGAGGATATGGATGAGCATGTCCTGACCAGGTTACGTCAAGAGCTGATTGAGGGAATCGACGAGAAGACCAGAGACGGAGCATCGCGTTTTTTCAAGGAGGAGGTCAAGTTTTACGGTGTCAAATCCAGCCTGGTCAGGAAGATCGCGACCAAATACTTCCGGGAGATAAAAGGGAGGGACAAAGGGAAGATCTTCACCCTGTGCGAAGAGCTCCTCCGCTCGGACTATGGGGAGGAGGCGTTCATCGCATTTGAATGGGCCTATTCCCAGCGCAGCCAATATGAGCCCTCCGACTTCACAATCTTCGAGGGCTGGCTTGAGCGGTATGTGAACAACTGGGCCAAGTGCGATACCCTATGCAACCATACACTGGGAAGCTTCATTGAATTGTATCCTCAATACATGGAGAAGCTCTTTGGCTGGGCCCGGTCAGACAACCGATGGGTGCGGCGGGCCTCAGCTGTGACCCTCATCCTACCAGCTCGCAGGGGCGACTTTCTGCCGGAGGCATTCATGATCGCTGACATCCTCCTTCTGGATAAGGACGACATGGTGCAGAAGGGATATGGCTGGCTTTTAAAAGAGGCGAGCCGGGCTCATCAGGACCAGGTCTTCGACTATGTGATGAAAAACAAGGTCGTCATGCCCAGAACGTCTCTGCGCTATGCCATAGAGAAGATGCCCGCGGAATTGAGAAGAAAAGCGATGGAGAGATGATATCCTCTGGAACTATCCGCAGTACTTGCACCCAGGAACTGTCTCCCCATTTCCTAGATAGAGCACCTGGCTTCGGCTGCCATATCTGAAGACTGTCACCCCCTTGCATCCCATTTCGTAGGCCAGGTGATAAACATCTAGCACGTCGCTTGTCGTCGTCTCTGCGGGCAGGTTTACCGTCTTGGAGACGGCATTGTCCGTATATTTTTGGAAGGCGGCCTGAATGCGCACATGCTGCTGGGGGGAGATGTCAAGGGCGGTGCGGAACAGCTCCTTCAAATCCTGGGGCAGGCCAGCGATATCCTGTACGCTGCCCCTCCGGGCCAGCTCCGCTTTGAGATCAGGGGTATAAATCCCCCTTTCCATCGCCATCTTCTCAAAGAGCGGTGAGACCTCCAGCAGCCGCGCCCCCTCCAGCACCCGGCGCACGAATGCCAATGCAAAGAGCGGCTCAATGCCGCTGCTCGTGCCGGCGATGATGCTGATGGTACCGGTGGGGGCAATGGTGGTCACAGTGGCGTTTCTCATGCTGCTATAGCCCCTTAGGCGTGACTTTTCGAAGAGTGGAAAGGAGCCCCGGACCTCCCCGAGGCGGGCCGACTCGGCCCGAGCATGCTCGGTGATGAATTTCATCAACTTCTCCGCCAGGGCCACAGCCTGGGGCGAGGCGTAGGAGATGTTCATCATAATGAGCATATCGGCAAAGCCCATCACACCCAGGCCGATCTTGCGGCGGCTCAGTGTGGCCTCTTCTATTTGCGGCAGGGGGAAGCGGTTCATCTCGATTACATCGTCCAGAAACCTCACCCCCAATCTGACCAGATCGGCCAGGTGATCCCAGTCCAGCTCTCCTTTTCTCACCAGCCGGGAGAGGTTGATCGAGCCCAGGTTGCAGGACTCATACGGCAGCAAGGGCTGCTCCCCGCAGGGGTTTGTGGCTTCGATCTCCCCAGGGAGTGGGTGGGCGGCATTGATGCGATCGATGAAGATGATCCCCGGGTCGCCACCCCTCCAGGCGGAGGTGGCGATAAGGCCCAAAAGATCCGCCGCCTTCAGCTGGCCCGCCGCCAGGCCCGTGCGCGGATTGATCAGGTCGATTTTCCCCTCACCCCGCGATTTTTCCATAAATTCGTTCGTCGCCGCCACAGAGAGGTTGAAGTTCTCCAGGAATCCCGGCTGCTCCTTGGCCTCGATGAACTCCATGATATCGGGATGGTCGACCCTCAATATCCCCATGTTCGCTCCCCGGCGGCGCCCGCCTTGCTTGATCACATCGGTCGCCGTATCGAAGATGCGCATGAAGGAGACCGGTCCGCTGGCCACTCCGCCTGTAGCCCGGACGACATCGTCCTTGGGCCGCAGTCGAGAGAAGGAGAATCCCGTGCCTCCGCCGCTCTGGTGGATGAGGGCCATGCTCTTCAGAGCATCAAAGATACTGGGCAGCGAATCTTCTACAGGAAGGACAAAGCAGGCGGACAGCTGGCCTAAAGGCAAGCCTGCATTCATTAGCGTGGGGGAGTTGGGCAGAAACTTCAGGTTCCTCATCATCTGCAGGAAAAGAGATCGATAGCTCTCAACATCACCGCCATATTTTGACTCGGCCTTGGAGATATGATCGGCCACCCGTCCAAACATCTCTCCCGGGGTCTCCACCCCATCTCCCCGCTCGTCCCTTAAGAGATACCTCTTCTTCAACACCTCCGCAGCATTGACCGAGAGCTTCAGGTCATCTGCCACTCCTAGATATCGTTTGGCTTCTCTGATCTCCGTTCTTTTTTGGCGGTAGAGGATATAGGCCTTGGCCACATCGGCGTAGCCAGCGGATATGAGCGCTCTTTCCACCAGGTCCTGGATCTCCTCCACTCCGGGAATGGTGCGGGAGAATCGTTCTTCTGCCTCTTTAGCCACCTCCTCTGCCAGCCTGAAAGGAGCATCTTCCTCCTCTCTGCCCACGGCTCGAAAGGCTTTGGATATGGCCAGGGCAATCTTCTCGGTCTGGAACTCGACCACCCTTCCGTCCCGTTTTCTGATGCGCTCGATCATCCCTGTTCATCCTGCGGATTCGAAATCCATCCGCTCTATTAGATCCGGATTATCCCGCATCCTATACCTATCATGCATAATCGATATAAACCTGCATCTCTCTTGCCCGAGCCGTTAAATTTCTATGGCTTGACCGCAGACTTACTACAATTACAGAGGTTAAATGAAATGAAAATTGCCATCTCAGGAAAAGGAGGCGTGGGCAAGACCACCCTCGCCGGAACCCTGGCCCGTTTATTTGCGCGCGACGGCTATAACGTCCTGGCGATCGACGCCGACCCGAGCATGAACCTGGGCTCGGCTCTGGGCATTCCTGATCTGCCCAAGCCGGTCACTGAACACAAGGACCTGGTTGAGGAGCGAGCGGGCATGCCCATGGGCATGTTCAAGATGAACCCCAAGGTCGACGATGTTGTAGGCATGTGCGGCTGCACCGGGCCGGACAACGTCAAGCTGGTGGTCATGGGCACCATCGACTCCGGAGGATCGGGCTGCATGTGTCCTGCCAATGCCTTCGTCAAAGCCCTCCTTCGACATGTGATAACCCGGGAGAAGGATCTGGTGATCCTGGATATGGAAGCGGGCATAGAGCATCTGGGCCGGGCTACTGCCAGAGGCGTAGACGCCATGATCGCAGTGGTGGAGCCGGGGATGAGGTCCATTGAGACCGTGGAGAGGATAATGCAGCTGGGCAAAGAGATAGGCATCTCCAGGTACTTTGCTGTCATTAACAAGGCGGACGACCCCGGTCCTGTGGCGGACAAGCTCTCGGCAATGGGAATTCCAGTCCTCGGAACCATACCCTTCGATCGCTGCCTGGTGGAGGCGGACCTGGCAGGCACCCCTCCTATAGATGCCGACTGCCCTTCGGTCCAGTCCATCAAGAGGATAAAAGAGAAGCTTGAAGAGATGTTCGGCGAGAATAAAATAGAGAAGAATGAATAGATCGAGAAATAGATGAAACAGGCAGGCCTAGAAGGCCAGATGGCCTGCTCTTAATCCCTCTCCTACCACCGACCCTATGACCCGAGAGCCAGGTCCCATGATCCGGCAGGCTTCCTGGGCCTCTTCCTCCGCCAGCACCACTAAAAAGCCCATTCCCATGTTGAACGTCTGGTACATCTCCAGATCCTCCACCCTGCCCTGCTCTTGCAGGAAATGGAATATGGGCTGGGGTTCCAGCGGATCGGTGATCTCGAATCCGAGATTGCTGATCCGGCGCAGCTTTAGTAGTCCCGAGCCGGTGATGTGCGCGAGGCCGTGGACATCGCACCTTCCCACCAGCTCTACCACTTCATGATATATTCTGGTGGGAACTAAAAGCTCCTCTCCTATGCTTTTTTCCCCTCCGGGCAGGCGATCGAAGTAAGTGTATCCGGATTGGGCCACTATGGCCCTGGCCAGAGTGTAGCCGTTGCTGTGCAGGCCGCTGCTGGGGACCCCAACCAGCACATCCCCCTTCTTGATCTTCTCCCCGGTCACCACCTTATCCTTGTCCACGATGCCGATAGCGGTTCCGGCCAGGTCGAATCCCCGGATGATCTCCGGCAGGGAGGCGGTCTCTCCTCCCACGATGGTCATATTGGAGAGTTCAGCACCCCGGGCGAGACCTATGGCTATCTGCTCAGCGCGTTCGGGATCGACCTTCTCCACCGCCAGGTAGTCGACAAAGGCTATGGGCTCCGCGCCGATGGCATACAGGTCGTTCACATTCATGGCTATGCAGTCTATTCCCACGGTATCCCACTTGGAGATGGCATTGGCGATCAGAACCTTTGATCCCACCCCGTCAGTGGTCATGGCCAGGGCAAAGCTTCCCATATCCAGGAGGCCTGCATAATGGCCTATATCGGTCAATGGCGCCCCGAACCCTTTGCGCCTGGTGGTGAGAACGGACTTCATGGCCTCGATGGACCTATTCTCCAGGCTGATGTCCACTCCTGCCTGGGCATAGGTGAGCTTCTTCATGCTTCACCACCCAGACCGAACTCGCGATGAAGCTCCCGGACTGCTCTTTCCCCATCCGCCGATGCCACCACAAAGGAGATGTTATGCTGGCCAGATGCCTGGCTGATCATGACCACATTGATCTTAGCCTGACCCATGGCCTTGAACACACGGGCGGCTACCCCAGGAGTCCCGGCCATTCCCGAGCCTGTCACCGCTACTGTGCAGACATCATGGTCATGGGAGATCTCCTTGACCACATCTCTGGGGAACTCGGATCGCAGAGCCTCATCCGCTCGATCTGCCTGTCCCTCCTCTATGACCATTGATATGTTGGCCTCAGAGGAGCCCTGGCTGATCATCACGATATTGATCCCCGCTTCGGCCAGAGCGGTGAAGGCGCGAGCAGCAACGCCCAGTGTCCCTATCATCCCCGCGCCGGAGATGTTCAGAAGCTCGACTTTCTGATGCAGTGTGACCGCCTTGATCACATCCTCTTTGGGAACATCGTCCCTCACGATCTGAGTTCCTGGGTCCTCGGGATCGAAGGTGCACTTAACCCTCACAGGGATACCCTTTTTTATGGCTGGCTCGATGGCTCTGGGATGGAGGACCTTAGCCCCGAAGTAGGAGAGCTCCATCGCCTCCCGGTAGGAGATGGTGGGTATCGTCTTGGCCTCTGGCACTATCTTGGGATCAGTGGTCATGATGCCGGAGGTCTCCTTCCAGAACCAGATCTCATCCGCATTGATCGCCGCACCGATCAGTGATGCGGAAAGGTCGGAGCCACCACGGCCAAGGGTGGTGTTCGTCCCCTTCTCGTCCTGGGCTATGAATCCGGTGACCACTGGGACGCCCTTCAACGGCAGTAGCTTCTGGGGGATGAGGCCATAGGTCTTCTCCAGGGGTCTGGCATCCCCGTAATTGCTGTCGGTGATGATTCCTGCCTCTCTTCCGGTATAATGCTGGGATTCGATTCCCATATCCCGCAGCACCCCGGATAGAATGGGTGCAGCCAGCTGCTCGCCATAGCCGGAGATATAGTCGAGCGAGCGTCTGGTTAGCTCTCCCAGATAGCAGATGCCGATGTAGGCCTTCTCGAGCAATGAGAGCTTCTCAGATATTATACCCTGTACCTCTTTGGCGATTGCAGGATTCTGGATTGCATCTGCTATCGCTTGGTTGTGTCTATCTGTGATCCTCTCCATGAAGTCCATCACATCTGAGACATTGCCTTCGCTGGCCGCCCTTCTGGCACAGGCCAGAAGCTCATCCGTTACCCCTTGAAGGGCAGAGGTGACGAGGACTATCTCATTGTCGCGATGGAAATGCGCGACAAGATCGCCCACATGCCTCAGCCGGTTTCCGTCAGCAACGGAAACACCACCAAACTTCATTACCAAGCGCGCCATCTTAAAAACCGAACCACAGCTATCTTCGCATCGATTTAAGCTTTGTCCAGCGATGGTTCAAGAGGGCGGTCTGCCAATATGAAGGATCGTATATTTCCCTTTACAAATCGCCCGAAGAAGGGGCCGAAGGCTTAAATACATTGAGCCCGAGGAGTCTCAGTCCTAGTCAGGATTATAAGATTTATCTCAAACTTCGCGAGGCGTATTATGGGCAAGAGGAAGAAGATAGCAGAACGTGTAATGACTCTGATGGATAAACCCCAGTTTATCAGGAACATCGGAATCGTAGCACATATCGATCACGGCAAGACAACCCTTTCTGATAACCTGTTGGGCGGGGCAGGCATGATCTCCATGGATCTGGCAGGAAAGCAGCTATTCATGGATTTCGATCCCCTGGAGCAGGCCCGAGGAATCACCATCGATGCCGCCAATGTCTCCATGGTCCATGAGGTGGACGGCAAAGAGTATCTGATCAATATGATTGACACTCCCGGCCACGTGGACTTCGGGGGCGACGTCACAAGAGCCATGCGCGCTGTGGACGGTGCTGTGGTGGTCGTGGACGCGGTAGAGGGCGCCATGCCCCAGACGGAGACCGTGCTCAGACAGGCTCTGAAGGAGGGCGTTCGGCCGGTCCTTTTCGTCAATAAAGTGGACCGGATGATCAACGAGCTCAAGGTGGAGAAGAAGGACATGGCCGCTCGCCTGGGCAAGGTCATTGACAATGTCAACAAGCTCATCTTAGGAATGGATGAGGAGAAATATAAAGCCGGCTGGAAGCTGGATGCCGCCAAGGGAAATATCGCCTTCGGGTCAGCCCTCTATAATTGGGCAATAAGCGTTCCCCAGATGAAGAAGACGGGGATCGGCTTTGATCAGGTGGTAGACTACTGCCATGAAGGAAAGATGAAGGAGCTGGCAGAGAAGGTTCCCCTGTACATTGCGGTCAACGATATGGTGGTCAAGTTCCTGCCCAGTCCCATCGAGGCCCAGAAGGAGCGGGTCGGGGTCATCTGGCACGGCGATTGGGACAGCCCGGTGGGGAAGGCCATGGCTTCATGCGATCCGAATGGGCCGGTGGCTTTCATGATCAACAAGGTCAAGGTCGACCCTCATGCTGGCGAGGTGGCCACAGGAAGGCTCTTCTCCGGGACACTCAGGCGGGGCATGGAGCTTTATGTATCTGGCTTCGGTGGAACCAACCGCATTCAGCAGACCGGCGTGGTAATGGGTGCGGAGAGGGTAGAGGTAGAGGAGATCCCGGCAGGGAACATCGCAGCGGTTACCGGCCTTAGGGATGCGATCGTCGGATCCACTATATCCTCAGAGGAGAATATGACCCCCTTCGAGCAGATCAAGCATGTCTCCGAACCGGTCATGACCGTGGCGGTCGAGGCCAAGAACACCCGCGACCTGCCCAAGGTGGTCGAGGTATTGAGGCAGATCGCCAAGGAGGACCCGACATTGCAGGTCACCATCAATGAGGAGACCGGAGAGCATCTCATGGCAGGCATGGGTGAGCTGCATTTGGATGTCACCGTCACCAGGCTCCAGCGCGATCGCGGTGTAGAGCTGAAGACCTCTCCGCCCATTGTGGTATACCGGGAGTCCATAGCCGGCCATGCGGGGCCAGTAGAAGGAAAGTCGCCCAACCATCATAACCGCTTCTATATCGAGTTTGAGCCTCTGGAAGAAGGAGTGATCCAGTCCCTGAAAGAGGGCAAGATCAGCATGAAGATGGAGGAGATTGAGCGCAGAAAGCTGCTCATCGAAAATGGCATGGACAAGGATGAGGCCCGGAACATATCCGGCTACTACGGGACCAATATCCTTCTTAATATGACCAAAGGCATTCAGTACCTGAGAGAGACCATGGAGCTCATACTGGAAGGCTTCGAGGAGGCCTTGAAGAACGGCCCCATCTGCAGGGAACCGGTCCAGGGGATAAAGGCCAAGATCATGGATGTGAAGCTGCACGAGGATGCAGTGCACCGCGGCCCGGCTCAGGTCATTCCCGCAGTCAGGCAGGCAGTGCAGGCAGGGATCCTAATGGCAGATCCCGTGCTGCTCGAGCCCTTCCAGAACGTCTATATACAGGTGCCTCAGGATCAAATGGGTGGAGCCATGTCTGAGATCCAGGGGAGAAGAGGCGTCATCCTAAACATGGACAGCCAGGGCGATATGGTGATCCTTAAATCCAAGATGCCTGTGGCTCAGATGTTCGGTTTCTCCGGGGCGATAAGATCGGCCACCGAAGGGAGAGCCCTCTGGTCGACGGAGTTCGCAGGATTCGAGCCCCTGCCCGCAAACCTGCTCTTAGAGACTGTCAAGCAGATCAGGACCAGAAAGGGCTTGAAGCCGGAGATGCCCAAACCCAGTGATTACCTGAAGGTTGTATAAGCGAACCCTTCGAAAGGATTAAAAGCAGAAATACCGAAAAATATGGATAGTGCCAGTTGGAGGAGATAAGTTATGGCAGATACTAAGCCGCATCTCAATCTAGCATTCATTGGACACGTCGACCACGGAAAGTCGACAACCGTAGGCAGATTGATGTTCGAGACAGGGGCTGTAGACCCCCACGTCATTGATGAGTATAAAAAAGAAGCAGCAAGCAAAGGTAAGGCAACCTTCGAGTTCGCCTGGGTCATGGACAGCCTGAAGGAAGAGCGCGAGAGGGGCGTTACCATCGACATCGCCCATCATCGCTTCGATACCGCCAAGTACTACTTTACCGTGGTGGACTGCCCTGGCCACAGGGACTTCGTGAAGAACATGATCACCGGGGCCAGCCAGGCAGATGCTGCCGTATTGATCGTGGCCGTCCCGGACGGAGTCATGGCTCAGACCAAGGAGCACGTCTTCCTGTCCAGGACCCTGGGAGTCAACCAGCTGGTTGTGGCTATGAACAAGATCGATGCCACCACCCCACCCTACGACGAGAAGAGGTACAACGAGGTCAAGGAAGAGGTAGGCAAGCTCCTCAAGATGGTTGGATACAAGGTAGATGATATACCATTCATACCCCTCTCCGGTCTGATGGGAGATAACCTGGCCAAAGCCAGCACCAATACGCCCTGGTACAAGGGCCCAACCCTACTCGAGGCCTTAAACAACCTCAAGGTCCCGGATAAGCCCACCAACCTGCCTCTGCGCGTACCGGTGCAGGACGTCTATACCATCTCAGGTGTCGGCACTGTGCCCGTGGGCAGAGTAGAGACCGGTGTCATGAGAAAGAACGATAAGATAGTCTTCCAGCCCGCAAATGTGACCGGCGAGGTCAAGTCCATTGAGATGCATCATGAGGAGGTGCCTGAGGCATTCCCCGGAGATAACATCGGATGGAATGTGCGTGGCGTCTCCAAGAAGGACATTCGCCGGGGAGATGTCTGCGGATCGGTGGAGAAGCCCCCGACCGTTGCCAAGGAGTTCAAGGCCCAGATAGTGGTGCTGCAGCATCCAAGCGCCATATCCGCTGGATATACTCCAGTATTCCACTGCCATACAGCTCAGATCGCCTGCACCCTGACAGCCATTCTGGCCAAGCTGGACCCGAGGTCCGGTGCAGTTAAGGAAGAGAATCCCGCCTTCATCAAGGCTGGAGATGCGGCCATCATCATGGTCACTCCCTCCAAGCCCATGGTCATTGAGCCGGTGAAGGAGATTCCCCAGCTGGGCAGGTTCGCCATTAGAGACATGGGCACGACCGTCGCAGCCGGCATGTGCATGAGCGTGGTACCACGCTGAACCAACTTTTTTTGGTGTAAACATGCAAAAGGCTAGAATTCGGCTCTCTGGCACCAATCCCTTGATGCTGGACGATATCTGCAATCAGGTCAAAGGGATTGCCCAGAGGACGGGCGTCCATATGGCGGGCCCCATCCCTCTTCCCACTAAGAGAATGGTTGTACCATGCAGAAAGAGCCCTGATGGAGAGGGAACAGCGACCTGGGACCACTGGGAGATGAGGGTGCACAAGAGGCTTATCGATCTAGATGCCGATGAGCGCGCTCTTCGGCAGCTCATGAGGATTCAGGTTCCTAAAAACGTGAATATAGAAATCGTTCTGGAAAGCTGAGATCAGTAGGTAGGGGTGCTTCCCGGGAAGAGAGCCCGCTGCCTATATCATTCTAAATTTTCAGAGGAATGTTCCAGTATCATAGGATTATTTGCATAAGATGCTGGATTGAATGAGATTAAAGGGGATGTGGACTCGTAGTATAGTCTGGATAGAATAGAGGCCTCCGGAGCCTCGGGCCCGGGTTCGAATCCCGGCGGGTCCGTAACATTTTTGCAGTTGATTCTAAATTTTGGGCTTTCTGGGATTTACTGAGTCTCGCTAAAGATTTCCAGAAGTGACCGCTGTGGCAGTACACTCTCCGGAAATTTCTTAAGTTAATTAAGCAGGATCGCCGATCGGTAGATTCCGGTTGATCTTCTCTCCGCTATCAGCTGCTGGATGCCTTTTCTGCCCTGGCATTTGACCTGTCTGCTCCTTTTAGAGTAACCCCATCATCGATCTTTTTGAGAATGATGGTCCCATCGCCCAAATGGTCTATGGCAATCCTGTCTCCAGTGCATAGGTCAAGGCCATATCTGATAGCTAGGGGAAGCTGAACCCTGCCGTTAGCATCGATATTGGTAATCAATCCACTCACCTAGGCCATCCATCCCTCTTGTTTATAAAAGGCTTATTCTGAGATGAGGTTCATATGAAGGCAATGCGATAAGATGTCTGATCTAGAAGATGGCAAAACCGTGAATTTCTTGTCGATCCATCGGGGAAGCAGGCTGCCGGCAAGGAGGCGGTCGCAAGAGCTGCCCTGCTCGCTGGCATGGCCGTAGAGCATGACTTTTCATCGAATGAACTCTCTAGCAGTCTATGCCCTCGCATCCCGCCTCTCGCTTCTCCTTAGCGGGATCGTCCCGGAAGACCAGCCTCTTTTCCACATCGAACGTGCCGGTAAAGGACTCGTGCACCTTGACATCCTTGGAGAACATCTTGTGCAGATGGGCATCGGTCTGCCAGGTTCCATTAAACGAGTTCCTGGTCGATATGCCTACCGAGTCAACCGGGCTGGTGCTGAGGAGCCGTGCGATCTCATTCGGGTCAGCGGTATAAGAGGAAGGATTTGTGGAGGCGAAGAATGTGCTTCCTTCCCTCTCCATCTCGGTGACGGAGAAGGACTCCTGAACCTCAGCTCCTATTCCTCCCCAGAAGGATTTGGAGTTGATGTACTTGGTTCCCACCATTGGGGTGGTGCCGGAGTAGGTGATCCGAGTGTTCTCCCAGAGGTTCAGGGGAATAGTTGAGTCATTGCTCATGCCCGGCATCCGCCCAGCTCTCTGGGATTCAACGGTTCCCGTATCCATCTCCAGGTCGCCGTCACCGGTCATGAAGCTGTTATACTCCAAAGCCAGGTTTCTGTCCTTTACTGAGACGCCAACCTCGAAATAGCCCGTTCCTGCCACCTTCAGGCCGTTGGTGAACTCCCCCTCCTGGACCTGCCCGGATAGAGCAGATGCTATGCCAGTTTGCTCCAGGGTGAAGAGGAATATCAGCAACAAAGCCAACGCTACTCCCCTCGTAATCCTACCCCATTTTTCTTACTGGAGATCTATTTGGATCTTCTAGATAAAAAAGTTATTGCACTGGGGGGGCGATAGTTTGATCTCATTCCTTTGCCCAAACTCATGGCTGATGTCAGGGGATCTCGCTGTGGTCATGGATGTAGCAGGGACCATTATGAGGATGTATCGCGTGGCCAAGGACATACCAGGAGATATTATCCTGGAGAAGGTCGTCACCTGGGAGCTTATCATGGAGAAGAGTGGCCGGGCACTGGTAGTGCCTCAGATCGATCCGGATATGATAATATCCTGCAATCCCGACCATCCCATCAGAGTGCTGGTCTTGGGTCGCGAGGATTGCATCAAGATCAGCTGCTCATCCTCTCAGATCTCCCCAGATGAGGTCTTGAGGATTCTGAAGAGCTCTCCGGTCAAGATGCGCGAGCTGCAGGAGGCCTGTGCAATAGTGAAAGCGAAATGCCCGGGGAACTATCGCACTGCAGGATTCATCGTTGACCATGATCATGGAGAGATCGCCTATGCAATCAGCACTGGTGGCATTCCATTTCCTGGATTGGAGAGGGTACTGCTTGATTTAAAGGCTATGGGCGCAGATGTTTATCTAGCCTCAGGAGATAGCAGAAGGAGCCTGAACAGCCTGGACGATCTGGGCATAGATCCATCGCGAATGAATCCAGTAGCCAACCCCTGGCGGAAGAAGGAGATTGTAGCAGAGCTCAAGGAAAGGTATGGCCATGTGGTCATGGTTGGCGATGGCTTGAATGATATCTATGCCTTGAAGGCGGCAGACCTGGGAGTTTTGACGGTGGAGCAGCACACTCGCCCCTCTCCCAGGTTGCTGGATTCCGCTAGTGTCATCATCAAGAGCATCCGTGACCTTCCCCGAGTCATTAAAGAATCTGGATCTATCGGCCAGAACGAATCTACTCCTTCCCGACAAGGCGAACTACAAGAAAAGTATTATATACCTTGACAGTTGACCCTCTGTCCGGCAACCTTTTAATTCGCTTCGAAATGAGATTGAACTAGAAGATACTAGGAGTAGCCAATAAATGTTCGAAGAGCTTTTAGAGCTATACAAAACAAAGGCCGAAGAGATTGAAAGAGATCGTCGAGAAGCACAGGCTATGATAATGCTCGTCTCCGCTATCGACAAGATGTCCCAGGACATGGAGTCTAAGAAGAGCGATGTCGAGCTTTTGGGCAGGCTGATCGATCAGGTTGACCGCTTATCCAAAGAGGTATCCGACCTGAAGAGCCAGTTTCGCACCAGGCAGGCCCGGCCTTCTGCTGCAGTGGAGTCAGGCGCAGGCGATGGTAAGGCCCTGGATAATCATGCCCGATCTCTGATCGATATCATGGCGGAGAAGCCGGGCAGATACACCACCAGCGAGCTGGTGGACATGCTCGGTCTGAATAAGACAACGGTCATAAGCGTGATGAAGCGCGCTTTGGAGCTTGATCCCAAGCACGTCAAGATGAGCCAGGGCAAGAGGCGTAAGCTCTATTTGTCCTATGTCTCCGATGAGGATACGCAAAAGGTAGAATCCTCATCTGGGACTGGTGAATCTGACCGGATGAAGCTTGAGCTCATGGCCATGACCTGAGGGTGAAGCTCATATAAGCTGCAAAATTTGATACGATCGAGGCCGAACAGCCGGAAAACATCCGGCAGCCTTTCGCTTTGCGGGTTGCCCTTATGCCGGACTTTCAGAGATGTTTTCTCCCCAAATCGCCCTAATCTATTTAGTCATTTAATGTCGACCTGCATATTAACAGTGGATCTTGGGTATCTTGCTACTTATATATAGCAATCTTGACTTATTATGATATTCGGTTATGACATCCGCAGCAGATGATTATGATCCTGACCGGCAATATAGAATCTCGAAATGATGGGAATCATTTCAGCTCTCCTCTGGACGGATGAGCCGGAAGGCTTTGAATATTCCGGCAATTGCATTCTTCACTAGCTCTCTTCTCAATTCCATGCGGTAGATCAGCACCACAAATACGGTGAAGGTGGTGGCCAGGGCGAAGACTATGGCCAGAACGGTCACCATGCCGAAGTTATTGGTGATCAGAAATGGGGATGATATCAAGGCGGCAAATCCGAATATGGTGGTAAGCCCTGAGGCGATCAATGCCGAGCCTATGGCCCTGGTGGCTGTGGAGAGGGCCTTTCTAGGTTCGCCGATCTTCTCCAGCTCTTCATAGAACCGCTCCATCATCAGGATGGCGTACTCTGATCCTACTCCCAGGATCAGGGCTCCCAGGCACGCAGTAAGAGGGGTGTATTTCATGCCTGATATGTACATCACACCACCCATCCAGCCTATCACCACCAGCATGGGAAGCACAGGAAGCAAGGCCTTTATCAGATCCCGGTAAATCGCCAAGAGCACAATGAATATCAGCAAGAGTCCGAAGAGAGTCATCTCCGTCCTTCCTTTGGTCAGGGCAGTTATGACGGTGGTCATAACCACTGCGTCTCCCGTCATTCTCACCGAGACCCCTGCTGGAGGAGGATTCCAGGCGATGTCTTTATCGATCTCTTTCATCAGCCGGTCTGAGCCCTCGGTGCCCAGGTTGGTTATGGTCTGGCCTACATTAAGGTCGATTATGGCGGTGTTGTGTCCATCCAGGTATATATCCCGCCAATTGGCAGGAAGGGCATCGATTAGCATTCGGATAATTGTCCTATCCGTGGGGAGAGTTCCCTGGTTTGCCTCTTTTGTCAGGCTGGCAATGCTCGTATATCCCAATATCTGATCTCTGGAGCCTTTCAGATAGATGGAGAACTCATCCATCCACTCCAGCACCCGCGGATCGGTGACATCATCGGCCTGCACCAGCAGCTGGATGCTGTCAGTGCCCCCGAAGGTCTCGCTCATATGCCAGTAATCTATCAGTGGGGGCAGATCCTGGGGCACATAGTTCTTGAAGTCTGTGTCCACAGGGACCTGGGTATCTGAATATATGCCGGCCAGGGAAAGGAGTAGGGCTATAGCCAAAACGAGCTGCCACCTCTCAATGCAAAAGCCTGAGATTCCATCCAGCATCCTCTCAAAGATCGTCTCCTCTTCCCTCCGGCTGCCTTCTCCCCGGTCGCCTGCATTCGTATCTTGGGTCGAATGCTTATCTATTGGCTGGTGGTTCAAGCGCTTTCCCACGGCAATGTAGAGGATGGTCACCCCCACGAAGAGGGCAGAGAGGAAGCAGAGGATCAGTCCGATCAAGCAGAGCAATCCGAAGTCCCTGATCATGGGGATGGAGGATGTGAGCAGAGAGATAAAGCCAATGGAGGTTATGATCAGGGCGATGATCACCGGTTTGGTGACGTGTTTGACCGTTTCTACCACCGCTTTTTGCGGCTGGCCGGTGCGAGTGAACTCCTCATTTATCCGGTTTTGGAACTGGATGGCATAGTCGATGCCTATGCCTATCAGGACTGGAAATGCGGACATCGACACCATGGTGAATGGTATATGCAAGAGGCCCATGGCACCGAAGGTCCAGCCAACCCCCAGGAAGACGATTGGTATAGGAAGTAGGGACCACTTCACCTGGTTGAAGGTGATCAGCAATGCTACGATCATCAGAAAAGCTGCCAGGAGAAGAATGGGACCGTTGCTCTCGGCCATCTCTGCAGTTATCGAATTCATCAGGGCAGGATCGCCGGTGACCGTCAGCCTGGTGTCAGCAGGAAAGCTGGCCAACAGCAGCTGGCCTTTTGTCTCCTGGTACAGCTCCCCTTGCTCGCTTTCCGTGAGGGAGACCGGCAGCTCTATGGAGAGCATGGTATGGCTGCGATCGGGCAATATAGCCGCCAATATGAGATCGTCCGCGGACAGGATCTCATCTATCCTCTCCTGATCGGGAATGGCTCTTATTCCGCTGCTCTCTTTCTCTGTATCGGCCACTATATCGGCTATGCTGGTGACGGAGAGGACATCCGGAGCCTCTTTCATCTTATCGGAGAAGGTGAGCATCGACCGGAGGACCTCTGGCTTTGCCACATCATCCGCCTCGATCAATACGGCGATGGATGCGGTTCCAAAGTTCTGCACATAGAGATGGTCATAGACCTGATAAAGGGCGGAGTCCTTGCCCACCATGCTTTCGGTGGTCAGCCCTTGCATCTCGATCTGTTGGGCATAGTGGACGGCGCTGAGGGTGATGAGCAGTGTGGCAAAGATGATAATAATGGGATTGTCTGAGATCCACCGGCCGAGCTGTTCTGAGCCGTTCATTGCATATGCCTCGTTTCCTCTTTGAACTGCCATAGCCCGGGATCTTCCCGAGCCAGCATGGCAAAAGTTCGGATATTATCGACCAATCGAAACATGCGAAAGATAGATAAAAGTTGTGGTCTTCTCTATATTGATGGAGCAAGAGGCAAGAGCCGTCTTGAAGAGGCATATGATAGATGCCTGTGTCAAAGGGGCCAATAACCGCGGCTGCTGTGATGCAGTTGGGGTTTTGCAGGGCACACTCTTTCTGACGGGTGTTCCCCTGTCCATGGACCAGCTGGTGGAGGAGACTGGCTACAGCAAGTCCACGGTTAGCACCAATATGGGCATCTTAGAGAGGATAGGCCTGGTCAAGAGGGTGGTCATACCGGGCGATAAGAGATATCACTATATTCCAGTCACAGATGCCGATTCGTTGAGGGGAGATATGATAGCCAACATCCGCCAGAATCTGCAATGCATACTGAATGCACTTGACCGAACGGAGGCAGATCTGAGGGCCTGGGAGAGTCCAGACCCATCGGTCATGCAGAGGATTGAGGAAATTAGGCATTTTTATCGGCAGAACGATAAGTTGTTGGATCTGATATCAAGGCACAATACCGAGGATTTGATCCAGCTGCTAGAGACGTCCTTCTGAGGGTATGAATTTTTTTAAATGGAATGAAATAAACATTTTTCTACTATGATTAGCTCGAAGCTTAGACCAGAGGGCTTCATCGATTTTGAATACGTTATAAGGTGCATTCAATACATTGATTAAGGAGTTGATATGTTAATGAACTGAAGAGCTGAAATATAATGGATTTTAATTGGAGAGGAGCTTTAGGCATTGGGATCTTGAAGAGATGATCGGTCAGATGCAGTGGCGCATAGATAGTTGCACGAATGGCGAGGGTGATGATCAGTCGCGGATCGCCCTCTTTAAGAGCGATCTGGATAGGATCTCTGCCCGTTTATGTGAGCCAAATAGCAGTAATCTTGGCAATACCCTCCTAGATGATCTGATTTCAGATAATCCTTGCTGCCTCTTTTTGCAGGATCGAGGTCTTCGCTACACCTGGCTTTCATTTGAGAGGCCTCCTGGAATGGATGGCTTGCTGGCCCTGGGAAAGACGGATGAGGATATTTTTTCGCCAGCGGAGGCAGATCGGCAAAGGAGGATCAAAGAGAGGGTGATAGAGACTGGGAATCCCGCCCGGGGCGAGGTCCATATCTCGAAGGATGGGATGGAGCAATATCTTGATTACGTCTACTATCCCTGGCAAGACGAAGACGGAAGGACTCTGGGTGTGGCAGGCTGCATCAAGGATGTAACCGAGCGAAGGATAGCCCAGATCCAGCTGCAAAGAATGGTGCAGTCGGTGGAAAGCTCTCCAACAGCGATCGTTTTATTTGATTTCGAGGGCAGGATCGAGTATGTAAATCCCCTCCTCCTTCAAAGCTGTGGATATGATGATGCCTCTCCTGTGATGGGCTGGTCAATATTCGATTTCACCAATGAGGATGGCAAAAGCAAGCTGCGAGAGGTGATCATTCCTGTCCTTCTATCCCAAGGGAATTGGCAGGGAGAGCTGCCCATACAGGGGACTGACGGACAATATTATACTGCAGAGATGATCTGCACCAGGATCGCGGCGTACTCTGGAGGTTCAGTCTATTTCCTGGCCAACTTCTGCCATTTATCCGATAGCATGAGGGCTGAAGAGGCACTGCTTTTAGATGAGTCGGGGCTGGGGGCATTGCTCCAGCTTAATCCGATGGATGAAGCCTTCCTCAAGGAGCTTGCCGACTATGCTATTCAAGCGGGTGCAAAGCTCACTGGCTCGAGATTTGGCTATCTCACCTTTATGGATGAAAGCGAGGGCATCATTTTCATGAGCCACTGGTCCAAAGATCCCCTGCCTGAGGATGGCGCGGATCGGAGCAAGATGGCATATCATCTGGGTGAGCCCTGCCTCTGGGGCGAGTCCCTGAAAAGGCGTCGAGCGGTGATCGTCAATGACAATTCCATTTATTGCGGCAAATCTCACCTCTCGCCGGATGAGGCTTGGGTCCTGCGATATATCAGCGTTCCCATCATGGATAAGGGAAAGATCGCCATCGTAGCTGCAGTCGGCAATAAGGAGGAGGAATATAATGATGCCGATGTGCGCCAGCTCACATTGCTCATGAGCGGCATGCACAAGCTCATTCAGAAGCGCAGGACCGAGGAGGAGCTGCGCCAGCGGGACCTGCTGCTCAGGAGGGTGGCCACCGCCACCACAAATCATCTTCTTGCCACCGATCCTGATGCTATCAAGAAAGCTCTGGGAATTCTGGGGATTTCAATAGGCTCTGATCGGATTACGATCCTGGAGAGCGCTGAATGGACGGGCACCGAGTCCGTATTTGAGGAGTCGATCCAGTGGCTTAGGGAGCCTGCAGAGCCATTCCGGGGAAGGATCTCCTGGGACCAATTCATCGGATGGCAGGATGCTCTCTCCCGCGGCAATCCCATTCAGGGCATAACATCCAAGGTCATCGATCCGGGACGGAAGCTCCTGGAGGATAACGGTATCATCTCCTTTCTCCTTCTGCCTGTATTCATCGAGAGGCGTTTTTGCGCCGTCATCTCCATTGATGACTGCCATTTTGAGCGGCGGTGGACGGAGAACGAGGTAGCAATTCTACAGGCGGCAGCGGAAAGCATAGGAAATGCTTTGCTGCGCCGGCGGACTGAGGTGGCCCTGAGGGAGAGCAAGAGAATGCTCACCACCCTTATGAGCAATCTGCCTGGGATGGCTTATCGCTGCAGGAACGATCGCCAAAGGACCATGGAGTTTGTAAGCGATGGATGCCTGGAGCTGACCGGCCGCCCATCACCCGAGCTTCTTCATAATAGCGCAATTTCGTATGCCGATCTGATCCATCCTGATGACCGGGATCGCGTCTGGAGTGAAATCCAGCAGGAAACGGAAAAGGGAACTCCGTTCCGTCTCACCTACCGGATTAATGCAGGCTCAGAAACGAAATGGGTCTGGGAACATGGTCAGGGGATCTTTGACGCCTCTGGAAAGCTTCTCGCCCTTGAGGGCTTCATCCATGATATCACTGAGAGGAAGCTGGCAGAGGATGTGCGGAAAAGGACCCAGGAAGAGCTGGAGATGAGGGTATCAGAGAGGACTGCCTGGCTTTTGAGGATCAACAGGGCCCTCAACGAGGAGATGTTAGAGCATAAGGAGACGGAAAAGAAGCTTCTTCAGGCTCAGCAGGCAGCGGATGCAGCATCCCGCTCGATGGGGGATTTTTTGGCCTACATGAGCCATGAGATACGCACTCCCATGAACTCTGTTATCGGTCTTGCCGGCTTGCTGCTTGAAACCAATCTGTCGCCTGAGCAGCGCGATTACGTGCAGACCATTCACAGCAGCGGCGATGCCTTGCTGAGCATCATCAATGATATCCTCGACTTCTCCAAGATCAACGAGGGAAAGATGAAGCTGGAGCTCGAGCCCTTCTCCCTGCGCAAGTGCATTGATAGATCTATCAACATGGTGGCGGCAAAGGCGGCTGAGAAGGGTCTGGAGATGGGGTTCTATCTGGATGATCTCGTCCCTCAGACCGTAGTTGGAGACTCAGTCCGGCTGCAGCAGATCCTGGTCAATCTCCTGGGCAATGCGGTCAAGTTCACAGAAAGGGGCATGGTATCCCTTGAGGTGAAGATGGGTGACGAACCAGGAATGCTACACTTCTCAGTGACCGATACCGGCATCGGCATCTCCAAAAGCGACATGAAAAAGCTGTTTCACTCCTTCAGCCAGGTAGATGCCTCCACCAGCAGAAAATACGGTGGCACTGGCCTGGGCCTGGCCATCAGTCGCATGCTGGTGGAGCAGATGGGGGGAAGGATATGGGTGGAGAGCGAGATGGGGAGCGGCTCCACATTCCATTTCCAAATAAAGGTTGAGGAATCATCCGGGGATGATGCATCCAATCGAATCCTGGCGGGCAAGAGGATAAGCGCGATAAAACCCGGCTATCAGGAGGTTGATCACCGGGATTTGAAAATTCTGCTGGCTGAGGATAATCCGGTCAACATGAAAGTTGCTCTCCTCATGCTCAATAAGCTGGGATACAAGGCAGATGTGGTCTCCAACGGGGAAGAGGCGGTTCAGGCTCTGAGCCATAAGCATTATGATGTGGTTTTAATGGATGTGCAGATGCCTAAGATGGATGGCCTGGAGGCGACAAGGGCTATATTGGATATGAATCTGGCTGCACGCCCACGAATCCTGGCAATGACCGCTTATGCTCTGGAGGGGGATCGGAAGAGATGTCTGGACGCCGGCATGGATGGCTATATCTCCAAGCCAGTGCAGATCGATGAACTCCGGGCCGCCCTTCAGGCATTAAATATCGGCCGCCAGAGGGCGGATTGAGCGGGGGAGGATCCCCTCACCGGAGCATCACCTTGCTCATGGTCACCAGGAAGAGGGCCATTAGCAGCCATCCGGCCAGGGTCTCAAAAACGGTCAGGAACTCGAAGCCCTCAATGATGCTGATGTTCTGGGGGGCCCGGCCAAGAAACCACATGCTGCTGAAGTAGAAGGCATCGTTTATCGATATGCTGCTACCGGGGCTTGCAGAAGCAGAAGGTTGCAGGGCGTGTGCTCCCCAGAAGATCGCTGTGAAGAGGATGATCAGAGACAGGCTGAGGATCACGGTGTGGGATGGACGGACTCCATAGCCGCAGGAGAGCCAGGCCAGGCGGTCGATGATTCTGGGAAATGCCTTCGTGGTCCGGGCATGCTTCTCCTTTCGATACTGATAGTAACAGTCGTCCTCGTCCTCGAACTGCTCCAAGTTTCTGAAGTTCTTTATCAGGGTGAGATAGACTGAGCCGTTGTAGGGCAGATGTTCGCGGATGGTGTTCCAGCGGACCACAATGCGGTTGTAGTTCAGGTCCTTTAGGTGGATGCTGGCGTCCTCTTCGAAGATGGCGTCGGAGAGCCGCAGGGTGTACACCCTGGCATTGGAGAGGTGAAAGCTGCGATGGAATTTCGCCCGGCCGAAGTCACCATCGTTGAACCTGGCTCGGGAGAAGTTGGCCTCGGTAGTGAAATGAGCGCGGGAGAAGTTGGCTTCCCCGTGAAACTGGGCCTGGGAGAAACCGGCGTCTTCCTGGAAGAAGGAGTCAGAGAAGTTGGCCGCCTGAGAGAATACGGTGCCGTCAAAATCCACCAGCCCCTGAAAGGCGGAGTGGTCGAAGAACACATTTCCCTTGATCACAGAGTACTCTATCTTGATTATCGATTCTACGATCTTCCGCTTGTTTCTGTTCAAAGGTAGGTCCAGATTGTGCAGGTCCAGGTCACCGTAGATGATGACATTCTCATACTCAACCGGCTTGCCCTCTTCTATCCTTTTGTGGATCTCCTCTGCCTTGATCATCAGAAGGCTATCGACCATAAGCGTAATGAGTATTCGATAAATGCAGATATGCCTTTCGCTCGACCGGTCTATGCCTCGCCTCTTCCCAGGAGCATCTCCTCGATCCAGTCCCAGTCGTGCTCATAGATGTGGGCAGAGGAGCTGGTGGTGGAGATGGAGCCCGGCTGGGCACCCACTTCTCGTGCTGCATATTCCAGCAGCCTGGCCAGACCGTAGAGGTTGGCGGGATAGGCCCCGGCGAAGTCATGGCTGCGAAAGAAGATGGCCAGGTGCAGCCTGCCGCCGCGTAATTTGAAATCATCAACGATCATGCAGGGGACTTCATTCCTCTCCCCATCCACCGGGGGGATCCAGGTCACTGACGTGGCCCGGCGGGTGGCAGGAGATTCCTTCAGCCGTTGAATGGCCATATCGATCTGATCCAGGGGTGGGGTGCCTGGCAGGCGCCAGGCGCGCAGCCTCTCGCCATAAGTATACTCAAATCCGGGATTGTCGCCGCAGAGCAGTTGATGGGCATACTCCTCCAGCCGCTCCTCATTCCAGGAGTACTCCTCCGGAATCATCTCTTGATATGGATTCTCCACCACTACCTGCAAGGATAGAAGCTCTCGTATCTTGGTCCCTCTCTCATCCGAGATCTCTTCACCCTGTCTCCAGATGAGGTTCAGACCTCGATGCCAGGCATCGGAGATGGAGCGGGCGCGTATAAACCTGCCCAGCCCATTGCTCTTCAGCTCTGATGATGCCGTATGCGGCAAGATCTGTCCACCCCTCCGTCCATGTGTTGTTAATCCACTTTTCAACATATCAAGATAACCCTCTTCGCCAGATGACTGGTGAGATGGTGGATCGCCAAGCCCAGTTCGCTGTAGCTGAACTCTATCTCGATCAATCCTGAGTATGCCATTAACAATATGATTATCAATATTAACTCAATAAATATTAGCAAAGCTATGAGAAATAAGCCGAATCCCGGCGTGCGAATGACCTCAAATGCAAAGTCCCACAGAGTCCTTCCCACAACCATATGAATCCTCACAGAGAGCAACAGGAAGTGTTACTGTCCAAAGGCTATAAAGTGTAGCAATGAGGGAAGGGCGAAAGTGAGTTACACGGGAAAAGATACTTTAATAAGGGCTTTGAAATATCTTTGCTGATGGGTGACTTTGAGTGGGCAATGGTCAATTCTCTAAACTCCTTCTTCGAGAGGGAAGGCATTAAAGCCATAGCCTACCGGCTCCGACAGTCGCGGTTTGCCACCCAGCTGGCCGATATCCTGGTGGACTCTAAAATTGCCGAGTACTACCTGGCAATCGAATGCAAAAGCCTTGATGCCCGCAAGACCCGGTCGCTTTATTTCAAACAGCACTTCAGCGAGGCCTCCGGCGGCCATCAGATAGAGAGGGAGACGGATTTCATCACCCGTTCTGGCCGTCAGGGCATACTGGCGGTGGAGCTGCGTTATGGGGTGGGGAAGAGCAGAACTGCCCATCTCGTCCCCTGGGGGCAGATATTCGACCGCTACAATGAGGGTGAGGCGGGGATAACATTGCAGGAGGTCCAGGTCAATCCTCCACTGGAGAGAAGGGGTGGAGCTTATGAGATATCCCGTCTGGACATACTCAGGATCACCGGATACTATGATCTGGCAGGTAACGGTCTCTTGCATGAGGCCGATCTTTACCCCGAGGACCTCAGTTTGGAGGAGTAAGCGGTGCGGGACAGATCTGAAGGCCCGGAAATCAGTGGCTGGATTCCAAGCCAGCAATTTTCAAAAGCTTTATCTCACTAAAAAAACCGAATCAAATATCGACAGAATCATGCACAGGAGTGAAAGGATATGACCCGAACAGAGGATTTCTTGAGGGAGGCGTTTGCCGGCGAATCTGGAGCGAACAGGAAGTACAGCATATTTGCCGCTCAGGCGGATAAGGAGGGCTACGCTCAGGCCGCCAGGCTCTTTCGGGCCGCTGCCGAGGCGGAAGCGGTGCACGCAGCCAACCACCTGCGCGCCCTAAAGGCCATCAAGACCACCAAAGAGAATTTGCGTGAGGCGATCGCCGGAGAGACGCATGAGTTCAAGGATATGTATCCAGAGATGATAGCTATAGCAAAGGAGGAGGGCGCCCGGGATGCTGAGAGGTCGTTTAACTATGCCAATGCGGTGGAAGAGCATCATGCCTGGCTATATCATGATATGCTCGAGGGGCTGGATATCCAGAAGGAGCCATTCCCCTATTACGTCTGCCCGGTATGCGGCATGACTGTGGATCACAAGGCTCCCGACAAGTGTCCGGTCTGCGGGGTCAAAGGAAGCATGTTCAAGAAGATCGAATAGAGCAAAACGGATTTATCCTGCACCCCCATAATCATCCATATGAGATATCTAATGATTCTGGCAATGGCCCTGCTGCTTTCAAGCTCTTGCGCTTTATGCCAGTCAACTGACCGCTCCCAGGATGATCCGGTATCAACCATTTTGAGGGAGCTGGTGGTCGCATCATCGGACGACCTGAAATCCTACACCTTCTCCATGGAGATGGAGCAGGATAAGACGCTTGAGAACCTCTCTTCTGGCCAGTCTCAGCAGGTTCAAACCCGGTCCATCGGCTTTGGCCTGGTAAATGTGACCGATCAGGCCCTAAAGCTCGTCATGGCCACTCTGACTTTTATTCCCGGTGATGAAGGCAACTCCACGGCATCAGCCCTGGAAGAGTATCTGCAAAACGACACCATTTATATGAAGATGGATGGCAACTGGACCGCTATGGAGCTATCCGGATTGGGTGATGCATGGTCCCAACAGAATTCCCTGGACCAGCAGATCGATATGCTCAATCAGTCCCGGCTCACTTTAGTCGGCTCGGAGATGGTGGGGGACGAGGACTGCTATAAGGTGCGAGCAGAGATTGACATTGCCTCTTATGCTGATCCCCTTTCCCAGGAGGTGGCTTCCATTGTGCCATTCATCCCCCTGAATTTCTCCGATATCCTGCGTAATATGACCATGGAGGTCCATTACTGGATATCCAAAGAGAGTCAGCTCTTAAAGAGGGCGGATGTGTTTGAGACCCTTTATATGACTCCCCAGTCACTGGGATTGCAGCCATCAGAGGAGGAGAACATGGCGGTTCGCATGAGCTCCACCACTTCCGTGGTCTTCGATGGATTCAATGAGAGCGTAAATATCGTTCTGCCGCCCGAGGCCAGCGCTGCTCAGCTCTTCAATATGTCATCTTATCCTGAGAGCGAGGCGGTTGCAGTCTCTTTATTGGATCAGGACGGACTGAACGAGACTGCGGTCATCGAGGCGCTCCCCGCAACGGTGTCCGATGATGCTCTGCCCCAGGATGAGGCAAGCGTTGTTCTGCCGGAAAACCAGTCCCTCTCGGCCTGAGGGCTCACAATAGGACGATTGCGCCATCCGAATCGAGCCTTCACCTGTTCGATCAGCGCAGCTGATCATCCTGGGTGGGCTCAACCATACCTTTTCCGAGAAAAAACTCACAAGCTGCAGAGCCCTTGCAGCTCTATCGAATAGTTATTATATGCCATACTCCTTATCGACCTTTCAACGCTCAGCAAGCACTGATGGTGCGACAGATGGCAACCTTGGACAGAGATAAAGTATCAACGGCCGGCGATAACTGTGACCAGCAAACAGATCCTGAAATAGACAAGGACTTTGCCCACCAGGTCATGGCAACTGTAGGGCAGGGAATTGTGGTAAGCAGTGAAGGATGGCGCTTTGAATACGTAAATCCTGCCTTTGCCCGCATGGTAGGCAGGATGCCAAAAGAGCTTATTGGCAGATCCATGGATGAGTTAATCCACCTCCAGGACCTCCCTATCCTATTCAAGGCAAGGTCAAGGCGGCAGGCGGGAGAGACATCTTCCTACGAGGCCAGACTGATACGGTCCGATGGATGTGTGTTCCCCGTTCAGGTAACCGGCACGCCGCGCTGGCAGGATGGCAAATTTTTTGGATCCATTGTCGCAGTCACAGACTTAACAGAGCGCAAAAGGTTTGAGGACGAACTCAAGAAAAGAGAAGCCGAGAACAGGTTGCTCCTCGATTCAATTCCCGATTCCATCTTTCTCCTCGACAAAGAGGGCAACTTCCTTGATTATAGAACCCCCAATTCTTCAATCCTTTACGCCCCTGCGGAGCTGTTCATGGGGAAGAATATACACAGTATAATGCCGCAGGATCTGGTAGAGTTAACGATGAATAATCTCGAGATGGCAAGGCAAAGCGGAAAAATGCAGGTCTTCGAATATCAGCTGCCGGCAAATGGTGAGATAAAACATTTTGAAGCGCGCATTAACCTCTGCGAAGGGGGGGATTTCCTGGCACTGGTACGGGACGTGACAGAGCGCAAAAGGTCTGATGAGATGCTCTGGAAGGCCAAAGAAGAGGCTGAGGCTGCTGCCAAAGCCAAAAGCGAGTTTTTGGCCAACATGAGCCATGAGATAAGAACCCCTTTAAACGCCGTCATAGGCCTGACAGGGCTTCTCCTTGATACCGATCTGACTCCTGAACAAAGGAATTACTTGGAGATCGTCAGGAACAGCAGTGATTCATTGCTCAGCGTCATAAACGACATACTGGACTTCTCCAAGATCGACGGAGGCATGATGGAGCTTGAGCATAGCCCCTTCGATCTGCGCAGATGCATAGAGTCTACAATGGACCTGATGGTGACAAGAGTGGCGGAAAAGGGGCTGGTGCTAAAAGTTGTCCTGGACGACCAATTGCCGACGATGCTGGTGGGCGATGCCAGCCGGCTCCGCCAAGTGCTAGCAAACCTATTGAGCAATGCCGTCAAGTTCACAGATAAAGGATTTGTAGAGGTCTCAGTTAGAGGAAATGCCATTCCGGAAGGATTTGAGCTTCGCTTCGATGTGTTGGATACTGGCATTGGCATGCCCCAGGATAAGCTGGACCGCCTGTTCATGCCGTTCAGTCAGATCGATTCATCAATAACTCGAAGATATGGTGGCACGGGCCTGGGACTTGCCATCTCAAAGCGCCTTGTGGGGATGATGGGGGGAAGGATCTGGGCTAAAAGCAATCCAGGAGTGGGCAGCACATTCACATTTACAATAAAAGTCAAACTGCCATGCATGCAGCCGGTGCAACATGAGGTCAAGGACTTAAAACCTGATATAAAGCCTCCAATCGAGGGACATTTTCAACAGGCCCTACCTTTGAGCATACTTCTTGCCGAGGATAACGCCGTCAACCAGATGGTTTTGCTGCAGATGTTGCGCAAGATCGGCTACCAGGCAGATCTTGCTTCCAATGGTTTCGACGTCCTGGCGGCCCTGGATAGGCAGGCCTACGACGTTGTTCTGATGGATATACAGATGCCCGACATGGACGGCTTTGAGGCAACCAGGAGGATTTTGGCGCGTTTCCCCAAGATGAAGCGCCCCAGGATCATCGCACTCACTGCTCATGCTTTAAATGGAGATAGGGAGAGATGTCTGGAAGCAGGCATGGACGGCTATCTCAGCAAGCCTGTAAAGATAGAGGATCTGCAGTCAGCGCTGCGGCCCACAGGGCATTGAAACAAGTCTTTCCCCAATCAGGCTTGCCTATGATCCGCCTGGTTTTTCATCTTTTGGGCATGATCCCTGCCTGAGGATCATGTTTTTTTTGGCTTTTCGCTGAATTAAGTGGGTGGGCCCAGCAGAGATTATAGCCTCTGTTTCTCTGTGTCTCTGCGGTTGGGTCAGAGCATAGCGTTTCACCACGAAGGCGAAAAGATACAGAGAATTTCCAATTCAAGTTCACCCATGCCAAGTGGCGAGGGGCCGCTCAATGTCCCGGGTAGCCAGCCGAGCCGCCCTCGATGGGGCCCGCGTCCTCGTAGCCCTGCCGCTGTCCAGTTCCTGCCAGGCGAGTGAGTGTCTGGGGATGAAACACCAGACTGAGAGCGTTCAAGGCGTGCTCTGCCGTCCTCTTCTCCGCCAACCAGGCGAGCGTCTTCTCGTCCTTGGCCTCATCCTCATGCACGAATACCTCCAGGATATGCTTGTTGGTCATGAGCTGGGCCATGATCAGGCCGCTGGATGCCTCATGGGCGCACATCTTGTCCTTATCTGCGGGGCCGGGCATCCCTAAAGCGATGACGATATCGCAATCATCTTCCTCCAGCAGCCTTTTGGCTGCCACAGGCAGGTCTTTGATTCCGGGGACGGTGTAGCGGACGATCTGGACTGATGCCTCCTTCTTGATGGTGCTCACTGCCGCCCGGGCCATATCGACCCGGGCGAAGGTGGTGTCGGCAATGCCGATGCGTTTCATAAAAGTACAGTTGGATGAATTGGCTTTTAGGTTTATCGGCATCATCTGGACCGCAGAGCACTCTTGAGTGCCTGCTGGCTGCTAGATGAGAGGCGGCAGCATAAGCGTGAACTGAGCGAAAGAATTAATTAGTATTAATATCTTCGCTACAGTTCCGTGGCCAGGGGCGGCTTTTCCTAACAATCTTCCTCCTTTACCTTTCGCCGCTCTCGGCCCTCTTCTCATTATTTTCATTGTCAGGATGACTGGATTTGCGGTCATGTGGCTATTATGGATAGATTATGGATGTGGACCAAAAGATTGAAGCATATTTGTGGTTGGGTGAGCTTTGGCGCGTCAAATATCAGCCCGATTTTTTAGTGCCGCACTGAAATTTGTTGGATGAACGCTCCCCGGGCAGAGGGCGGGAGGCAAAAGGGCTGCTAATTCTCCCGCCCCCTGAGCGTTCTTCCGGCCCGAAATTGACTCTCTCCAGGCGTCCAGACATATAGGGCCGATGAGATCGTTCATCCTGCTCTCTCTGCAGATCTGCAGACAAGATTGCGGTCATATCTCTGGCCGCAAAGTCGAACAGTGCTCTTTCTGAGCTTTTGCTTCCCTATCATCTCATTCTGGATAGACGAAGGCTCCATTTTCAGTCGGATCGTAGTCCAGTTTCATCAGATCGCTGAGGAACTCTCTATGGACCTGGACCGGATCGACATCCTGGAACTGCTCCGGGTAGAGCCACTTGGCCACGGTCAATGCACCCACCACCAGCTGGGGGCCGATGGAGAAGTCTCCGGAGATGATATGGACCCGTCCATCCCTCACTGCGGATATATTTCCGAATCCCTCGGTTTTCATGATCTCATCGTAGTAGGCCTTCATCGATTCGGGGTCGCTTGACTTGTAGCCGCCCTTATAGGAGAGGCCGATGATGACCTGAGGATCCTTATCGATGACGAACTCCGTCTCCAGATCTTTGTTGCCTTCCATATAGCCGCTGGCGATGTTTATGCCGCCTGCCAAATCCACCAGATCGGTAAAGCCGGTGCCGCTGGCATAGGCCCAGCGGGCAGTGGGACCGGTGTCGGCGCTTCTTTCCCTCTCCATGAGGACCCTCACCCTGTCTTCGTCCTCTATTCTTGCTGCCTTATCCTGGATCTCTCCGATGTAGCGATCATACCAATCCAGATATCTTTGGGTTGAATCGGGATCGTCCAGCAGGAATCCCAGCACTGCCATCTCCTCTCTTAAGCTGGATGATCGGGATAGGTCGAATCTGAGCACCGCCATTCCCTCTGGCAGCTTGTCCTCAAGCGCATCGGTCGATGGAGCATTGGTAAAGGTGACCACCAGATCGGGCTGCAATGAGATTATGCTCTCGATATCCGGCTCGCTTGTGGTGCCCACAGCGGGAAGCTGGCTCAGCCTGGGAAAGAGCTCCACTCTCTCTCCTACGGTATTGTCCACTCCTACCGCCTTCTCCTCCCCGCCCAGCACGGCCAATGCAATGGCATGGCGCATGTTAAGGGTCAGGATACGCTCCAGGGGCAGCTTCAGAGTCAGGTTCTGCTGGTTGCCATCGATCAGGCTGATCCTCTCCGCTCTGTCTTCTATGAGCTCCTC
>NZ_DAKC01000065.1:58940-61304 GCF_002496465.1 Methanosaeta sp. UBA356
ATGATCTCCTGGATGTAGTCGATATCTGTTTGGTCTATTCTGTCGTCCATATTGGCGTTGCCGAAGATATTCAGGGTGAAATCGGAGCCGATCGCTATGCCAGCCATTGATGCGGTCAAGGCGATCAGCAGTGTTGAGGCGATCCATATTGGTCTATTCATGAAATTCCTCCTGAGGTTCATTTAATTATACCAAACATTTGCTTCTTATTATCTTATACGAATCAATCAGGCATTTATAGCTATCTGCGATGAATAATCCGGGCTATGTCTGTTCTCATGCCCGCAGAGCAAAAAATAGATTTTAGCGATTGAAGCTGGATTTAGATCTTGAAATTCTCCTCCCCACTGATCGCTTCCATCTGGCTCTGACAGGCTTTCAGCTCCTCGGGGCTGCCCTTCACTACCATCCAGACCGCTCCCTCTGCCCCTCCTACCCCGCCTGCGGCCAGGATCTCCGCTTTGGCTCCAGATAACAGCCTTATGGCCTCGATCTCGGTGAAGACCTCACCTGGCAGGGGCAGAAGCCTGTGGCCAATGCTGCCGGGGGCGTTCAATCGCGCCGCCAGGTCGATCAGATCTCCTGGTATGCGTTTTTCCAGCCCCACGGGAAGGATCAGACTCACCCTGCGGCCGACTGCCGCCTGCAGGGCGGCGATTGCCGTGCCGCCCTGGGGATGGCCGATCAAAACTCCTGCCTGATGGTGGACGAGATCCAGAGCATTGGCCCCCTTGAGGATGAGATCTCCCTCCTTCAGTCTGGCGGAGACATCGAATATGGTAGCGCCCTTCATCCAGATCCCCTCCTCTATCACCACGTCTCCAGGAAAATGGCTCTGGTCGGCCAGCCTGCCTTCAATTGTGGTCCTTCCCGGCAGGAGGGTGACCCCGCGGAAGAACCGATTTTTAGAGAAGCCCTCCTCCTGGCCCAGTGCCTTTAGAATCTCCTCTGCAACATAGCCGTTGGTAGTGCCGGCGATGATGACTATGGTATGGGAACGCATCGCTTCTAAAATGGCAGGGTGGGAGGCCAATGCTTTAGCAATCAGCCTTTTTCCTGCCGCCGGGGTGAGGACGAACTGGTACATACCATTAGTGTGGCATCTTGATCAAGATAAATCCAATGACCAGAGATCTGGGGGGAATTGCACTCTCTCCCTTCAACCGATAGAATTAATAAGCATAATAGCACCGCTACTGGTTTGTGGCCAGGGGCGGCTTTTCCTTACAATCTCTTCCTTTACCTTTTGCCGCTCCCGGCCCTCTCCTCATTGCATCCAACCATCCGAACGGCTGGACCGAGGAATCTTATGGCAATTATGAGAAGATCAATTTGTCGGACGAATCCCCCAGGGGCAAAAGGCTTTCATCTGATATCTTCGAGCATAAAGGAGCCTGTTCTGCTGCAAAAATGATGCCCCGGAGGCCAAAGACCAAGGTCACCGCATTCGCCACTCCAGAATCCTTCCATCCTCCTCCGGGTCTCGGCTGCGTCCTTCTATCTGGCGGCCGCAGTAAGGGCAGACCAATCCCGGCGAATGTTCTGCTTCCTTTCTCTGGGCCTGCACCTGGACAAATCCCATGGCCAATAGCCCTGCTGGCAGGGCAAACAGGCCAATTCCCAGGATGACCACCACCGAGCCGATCAGCCTGCCCCAGGGAGTGATTGGATAGATATCTCCATACCCTACAGTGGCTAGTGTCACAATGCCCCACCACATGGCATCAGGAATGGAGGCGAAGGCCTCGGGCTGGGCGTCATGCTCCGCCTCGTACATCAAGCCGGCGGATGTGATAAGCAGAACGATTATGGTGAAGAGCATAAGGCCGATCTCCTCCTTCTTCAGCCGGAGGACGTCATCGAATGTCTGCAGGGCGCGCGAGTAATGGGCCAGCTTCAAAATCCGGAAGAGACGGAAGAGGCGCATGGCTCGAACGAACCTCAGATCGGCGATGACGAATGGAAGATAGAAGGGAAGCACAGCTATAAGGTCCACCATAGCCAGGGGAGTTATCGCAAAGCGCAGTCTGTTGCCCTGAGGAGCGCGGTATCTTGGATCTTCAATGCAGCTCCAGATGCGCAGGATATACTCGATGGTGAATATTCCTATGGAAAATACATTGAATGCTTCAAAAATGGGTCCGTAGGCGGAGTAGAGCCATTGCACCGTCTCCATGATCACCGCTACGACATTGAGAACCACTAAAAGCATGAGTGCGAGGTTGACCCGATTCGGCCAGCCGTTTGCATGGTTCTCCTCTTCCAGGATCTCATATATCCAGCGCCTATAGCTCTTGGGCATCCAGGCCTAGCTTATGTTCATCTTAATATATACGAACTTGCCTCTTTTTCAGCATGCGTGCT
>NZ_DAKC01000082.1:0-177 GCF_002496465.1 Methanosaeta sp. UBA356
CATGATCTCCCTTTCTTTTTTTGTTCTCTGTGCCTCTGCGTCTCTGTGGTTTGGTGGCTGCAATGCATAGTGCCGGTGGCCAACTAACGGACGGAACCACAGAGGAACAGAGACACAGAGTTTTTTTAACCTCTTTCAGGGAGCCCGATCCCCTTTTCTTTTTTTGTTCTCTGTGCC
>NZ_DAKC01000082.1:377-35658 GCF_002496465.1 Methanosaeta sp. UBA356
GTGCCTCTGCGTCTCTGTGGTTTCGTGTTCGCAGTGTCTCCATGAACCACAGAGGAACAGAGCCGAGTTTGAAGTGGTTCAAGCAGTGGTTATGCCAGCTCGCTTGTCATCAATGATCCTCTTAATGCCATTCTTGAGCACAGGGACGCTGAAATTGATTATGAGACCCAGCCATTCATTTCTGAGACGCATATAGGTCAAAAGCTGCGCCTCATGGATGGGATCGATTCTATTAACCGTCTTAAGCTCAACGATAATCTGATTCTCCACTACTAGATCTATCCTATAGCCGCAGTCGAGCTTTATTCCTTTATATTCCAAAGGCAAAAGAACCTGCCGTTCAAATGAGACTCCTCTGAGGCCGAGCTCATGACAAAGGCACTCTTCATACGCCGATTCCAGCAAACCAGGCCCCAGCGCTTTATGAACCTCAATGGCAGCGCCAATTATCTCCGCGGTTATTTTATTTGCGCCCGCTATTTCTTCCTCTGAGGGAACAGCATGTTTTTGATTATTATTTATATCATCTATTTTTAGATTCATATGGAGATTATTTAGATTTTGATATGCCATAAAGTTGCTGCTAATTTTGTTCTTTGTGTCTCCGTGTCTCTGTGGTTTCGTAGTTGTAGTATCTCCAAGAACCACAGAGGATCAGAGACCCATAGTTTTTTTACCTTTTTCAGGGAGCCCGATCCCCGTTTCTTTTTTTGTTCTCTGTGCCTCTGCGTCTCTGTGGTTTCGTAGTTTTAGTATCTCCAAGAACCACAGAGGAACAGAGACACAGAGTTTTTTTACCTTTTTTTCAGGGAGCCCGATCCCCGTTTCTTTTTTTGTTCTCTGTGCCTCTGCGTCTCTGTGGTTTCGTAGTTTTAGTGTTTCCAAGAACCACAGAGGAACAGAGACCCAGAGTTTTTTAGCCTCTTTCAGGGAGCTCGATCTGTAATCTTCAAAAGCCCGAGCTATCTGGCCATCCCCTCTTATCACAACCTCAATTCAGATGATGGCCGAGAATAGCTCCCAGAGAACTATGCAATTCATTTTAATATTATTTGCCTTTTGAGAGAGTATGATCATTACAAAGATTTAAAAAGATTTCGATCGATTATTGCCATGGCGATCTGCAGGAATCAACCACGAGCATACGCAGGACGAATGGTATCAGGAGAAAAAGGAGGGAATTGCTCGGCTCTATGACTCTGTGTGGGAATCGTAGAGCGATGGTGGAATCCAGGGGGGTTTAACGGGAATAAAACCACAGAGTCAAGAGAGCGCACGGAGGACGAACGAACGGAGACGACTATCCCGGAAGCAATTGGGTGGGCTTTCTTAGGTTGTATGGAAAGGAAGGCTGAGCGTCTCTGTGAACTCTGTGCCTCTGTGGTTCATAATCGTAGTCGAAAAATCAATCCTGGCGGTTTACGTGAATAAATAATCGGAAACAGCAAAGAGTCTCTCATATTTTCTTTCTCATCCAAAAACTCCCCGGAGTAATTTTCCCCTTCTTATAAGAACTAAAAGCCGCCTCCAATTCATTAGAATGCATGAGGTTCATGTAGTTTCCCATCCACAATACTTCAAAAGCCTGATTATAAATTAGAAATGCCTGTAATAAATATTGCTCATTCCAGAATCTGAAGTCCTCTAATATCCATTCTTTGGGATATTCCGCGGGCAAGAATATATCATGAATATGAACCAAAACCCCTTTTTTAAGTTTTGGCATTATATTGAGATATTCGTACTGGACATCGCTTCCAATCATCAATACATGGCTTGAGTCGATAAACAGTATATCATTCTTATTTAGTTCATTAAACCTGCACGACGGAACGTCCTGAATTTTTGCAGTAACAAGCTTTGAAAGTCCATGAAAGCCAGACTTCAGGGTATCATTCGGATAAGGTTCAAAGGCGATCAGCTCACAATTATCATAACCCTCTTCCTCATTTTTTAAAACCGCTTGAGCGGCCAATAGGGTTGAATATCCTGATCCTATCTCGAATACCTTTCTGGGCTTAAAATGTCGAATCATGCAATACAAGATTTCAGCATCTACCGATTCAAAAGCACCATTATTTAAATAGTATTGATGAGGAATCGATGTTTTATCTCTGGGAATCTTTTCATATTCATCTTTAAATTTCGAGGAAAACATCGCGAGAAGCTTAATTTGTTCCTCCTCGTTGATATCAATACCATTGAGGTCCGACGGTTCTTTCCATAAATCCATTTTCAACTTTCTCGTGTCAGGAATCGGGATGTAGAAATGGTTTGGTGTCAAATGAAGTCCCATTTTTTGAAAAAATAAGAAGGCCTTCCTTCTTGATAGGTTCAAAGCATGATTATATATTTTATTGGCTTTGCTCATTTTATGTATACACCCTGCATGGTTCGCTGTCACTTCGCTTGTTTTCTCTTTTGGGCACACTATGCATGCGTTCTCTTATATCCCGCTATCCGTCCTGCTCGACATCATGTTTAATCGCTAAGGCCATTTCGGTGAGAAATGCTCCCAATCACGTCTCTGTAAGCTCTGTGCCTAGTTGGCGAGATCTCCGTTGGATATGGGGTGTCATCATATTCATCAGATTAGTCCTTTCTCTATTGGTCTCTTCCTGCCTGTTTGGCGTCTGGTCCATCTTGCCGCCCAGGTTCCCGAATCCATTCTTTGTGGTGGTATTAAGGTTTTCGAAGCTATCCTCAGTGAGGTCATGGTTGGGCACTTCCCCTCGTTTTGACGAGGAACAGACAACAGCTTAACTGACTCGTACAAGCAAATACAGGGACACGGTATCGGAGGCATATGAGATCGGGCAACCGATCTAGGTGATAAGATGACAAATGAACCTCTCCTCCCGTACCTGGGGTGCCAGCACGCGAATATGTGCCACAGTGTAGTCAGCATGAAGAGTCAGCCACCCTTACGCCTCGCGACTTTTTGCGTAGAGGCAAGCCGCGCCCTTCAGGAAGCGGTAGTTGACTATCTCGACGCCATCAGGAAGACGCTCTCTGACCTCTTTTGGACCTGCAATCTTCCGGAAAGCTGAGTGTTGTCCNNCAGTCAGGTTGTCAACGCTGACAGTAAGACTCCTGATGTCGATTTGCATTCCTTCAATTCCGCTTTTTTGGTCCTCTGCTTCTGTGTGGTTTTGCGGTTGCAGTGCACGGTGCCGGGGCTGCAAACTAACGACGGAACCACAGAGGCCTAAAGAGCGGCTATGCGAACAATCCAGTCTTCGCTCAATCCTCTATTCAAAACCTTTTCGCATTATAAAAGAGAAAATAAAATATAATTTCGTGTCAGAACATGAATGCATAGCTGTAGACAAGTATGAAATTTTCTTATAGTCCTCTCTCCATTTATTTTTCAAGTTTTTGGAAAGAATTAATCAACTAATCACCATTTTCTTGCAGCTATCTTGCCTTGGATCAATCACCCAGACAGGGAAAGGTTTTTTAATTAGGATCAACGATACTTACCTGAAANNTAAGTTCAAAGCATGATTATATAATTTATTGGCTTTGCTCATTTTATGTATACACCCTGCATGGTTCGCTGTCACTTTGCTTAAATCCATCCTTGGTGGTGGTATTAAGGTTTTCGAAGCTATCCTCAGTGAGGTCAGTCAGGTTGTCAACGCTGACATTAAGACTCTTGATGTCGATTTGCATTCCTTTAATATCTCGGCGCCATCAAGAAGACGCTCTCTGACCTCTTTTAGACCAGTAATATTCCGGAAAGCTGAGTGTTGTCCTGATCCCTGAGAGTATTGGGCATCGACATTATCCGCATGGATGAGTGCGTTCTTGACTGCAATTGCTGAGGTGAACCACTCAGATTCGTCCTTCTTCTTTCCCTCAGCAATCACCAGGACACTACCAACACTCTTATCAAGGCGGTCCTGGATAATGCCGGCCGGATCCATCTCATCGGCAAGAGTGATTGCTTTAACCCTGTATCCGACCCCCGGCACTCTGCCCGATAAGAAAGCCGCCAGCCGGATCATTGTTGAATCGTCCTCTATGTTCTAGATGTTTGGTATATATTTAGCTATATCGCCGCGCACATTGCGATCTGCGTCCCTCCTCCCGCAGCGCTGCGAATGCATCCGCTGCCCTGGCCAACCAGCGCCCATACCAAATTGGAGCCGATGACTCCTGCTCCTCCCCTGACCCGTGCTTTCATTAATTGATATCTTTTTTGATTCTTATTGATATGTCATCAAATCGGTATCATGAATTGGAGGTCAAAAAGACCGGGCTTTGCGCGTCCTTTGTGATCTTTGTGTTCTTTGTGGTTTAATTCCGCTTTTTTTGTCCTCTGCTTCTGTGTGGTTTTGCGGTTGCAGTGCACGGTGCCGGGGCTGCAAACTAACGGACGGAACCACAGAGGCCTAAAGAGCAGCTATGCGAACAATCCAGTCTTCGCTCAATCCTTTATTCAATATCTTTTCGCATTATAAAAGAGAAAATTAAATATTATTTCTTGTCAGAACATGAATGCATAGCTGTCGACGAGTATGAAATTTTCTTAATAGTCATTATCCATTTATTTTTTCGATTTTTTGGAAAAATTTAATCAACTAACCACCATTTTCTTGCTATCTTGTCTTGGATCAATCATCCAGACGGGGAAAGGTTTTTAATTGGGATCAACGATACTTACCTGAAATTTGGGGGCAGAAAAATCATGAGAATAATTGCAGATAACTTAGGTGCTGATCTTGCTACCCTTCTGAGAACCATCAGAATCATCGAACCAGAGCTATGGAGTTCAAGCAATAGACGCTTTTTGCTTCCCAGAAAGCTGGGCGATTTGGATAACCCGGAGTATTTGAGGGAGATTAACGAAAAGGTCCAAAAGCTGCAGCATTATAGATATTTGCTCAATTCCGGATCGATAACCAATTCAGAATATGCCTCACTGAAAGATCAACTGCTCTATGGCGAATGCGAAGGCTGCTGTGCCTGCAGTTGCATTGGATTGGATGAATCGCAGCTTTAGCCTTAATCTCTGAATCATCCCCCAGTTGAATGCCCATTCATGATAAAAGCTGAAAAGTGTTGAGATATTCGAGAGCAACCGCATGAAGACAATACAAAGATATAAGCAATTATGAAGATCAGCGAAACTGCCAAATAGTTCAAGCAATATGTTTATGGATAGCATGAAGCTAAAAGTCACAATCACCGGCGAAAACGTGCACAACGTGGGCTACAGATATTTTCTCATGACCAGTGCCATAGACCAGGGTCTGGATGGTTTCAACGCCCGCAATACTATGAAGGGAAATGAACAGCAGGTAGTGGCCCTGATCGAGGGAAATGAAGAAGCAATTGCAGGCTTCAAGAAGCTAGCAGAGAGCCAAAGGCCGGAGCACTCCCTGGTATCGAGCATCGTATTTGAGGATACCAATAGCAATGTCATGAAGACAGGAGAATATGCCCAGGTTTGCACCGCAATCCAGCTAAACAAGGCTATCCCGCTGCTATTGGATATGAGGGATGATCTGAAAGAGATGAAGGGTGATATGAAAGAGATGAAGGGCGATATAAAAGAGATGAAGGGTGATATGAAAGAGATGAAGGGCGATATGAAAGAGATGAAGGGCGATATGAAAGTTGTAAGGAAGAACACCGACATAATACCTCAGATTCATGAAGAAATCAAAGGCATGAGAGAGGATATCCAGCCGGGATACGCAGCGCAATTCAGGCTGGTGCAGGCCGATATCCGGGCGATAAAAGAGCGTCTGGGCATGTCCTGATTTGAATTATGCTTCTTTTCTCTGTCATCCCCTAAACCAACCACAGTCTCCTTTAACCCTGATATAAGGCCTGTATTCCGGGCTCGTATCCAAGTTCATTTCTTGCCGCGGATATATCCGCTAGAGAATCCTGGATGTCCCCCGGCCTTGGCTTCTCGTACATCAACCCAATCCAAGTCCCACGAAGATGAAAATGGGAATCGACAGCCGAATACTCTGAAGCCGGATCCTGCCTGGGCCCATAAACACTAAAAAATCGCAGGCATACCGTCCTTAATCCATAGAGCCCAGAGAGACCCTAGCATAATATTCGCCTGTGATCTTGCCCGCAGCATAAGGATACAGTGGATCGGGCATCAGGTCCTTGCGCTTGGGCCCGCGCAGGCTCATCTCCGTAAACGGCGGAAGATGATGCGTACACCAACTTTTTAGCCCCGCAATCCCTGGCTGCGAAAAGGATTATTCAAGGCGCCATCGATATTGGCCGCATTGGAGGCCAGGAGATCATTTACAGACCTCTGGAATAAGAGATTTCTGCAAATAGGCTCCAACTATTATGGTCATCTCCCTGGAATAAGAGAGAATTGCCGACCAATATGGACTCTAACTCAAGATAGCAAACTACTTAAAAAATAGAAACCCCAATACTGATCAGATAAGCAGGTGCATAAGAGAAATGACCGAAGGAGAAACCGTTAGGCTGAAGGCATCTGAGGCCAATCAGGGCGATGTAGGAAAGGGCATTGTCAGGATGGGCGACGAGTTCATGGAACGAATCGGCATCCGTCCCCTGGATGTAGTGGAGATAATCGGATCGCGACCCACAGCTGCTCTGGCCGTGAGCGCCTACACTCAGGACCAGGGCATCGACATGATCAGAATGGACGGTCTAATTCGATCCAATGCCGGAACAAGCATCGGTCAGTATGTAGAGGTCAAGAGGGCGACCTGGGAAGAGGCCAAGCATGTAACGCTGGCCCCCGTCACCCAGGGCATGCAGATCTTCGCCCCGGGCGATGTCCTCACCAAGGTCTTCAACGGCCGACCGCTATTAAGAGGCGATGTCATCTCCACCACCAGCGTGAGAAAGCCCCCCACCGATTCCATGGGCAGGGAGACCATGTTCGAGGAGATCTTCCGGGGCTTTCTTGGTGCTCAGGCCTTTGGCCTGGGGGAGATCAAGCTCCGGGTGGTCTCCACCAGCCCGGGCGGAATCGTCAAGATCACCGAGGGGACGGACATAGAGCTCCTGCCCCAGGCGGTGGAGACGCCTGAACGCTCTGTGCCCTCAGTGGTCTACGAGGACGTCGGCGGCCTCAAGCCGGTGATAACCAAGGTCCGGGAGATGATTGAGCTTCCGCTGAAGCATCCAGAGCTCTTCGACCGCCTGGGCATCGATCCGCCCAAAGGAGTGCTGCTGCACGGCCCGCCCGGCACGGGAAAGACCATGCTGGCCAAGGCAGTGGCCAATGAGAGCGACGCCTACTTCATAAGCATCAACGGCCCGGAGATCATGTCCAAGTACTATGGAGAGAGCGAGAAAGCCCTCAGAGACCTGTTCGAGGAGGCAGAGAAGAACACTCCCGCCATCATCTTCTTAGACGAGCTGGACTCCATCGCCCCCAAGAGAGGAGATGTCACCGGAGAGGTGGAAAGGAGGGTGGTAGCTCAGCTCTTATCTCTCATGGACGGGCTGAAGGAGAGGAAGAACGTCATAGTCATCGGCTCAACCAACCGTCCCGAGGCCCTGGACATGGCACTGCGCCGGCCGGGAAGGTTCGACCGGGAGATCGAGCTGGGCGTTCCGGATATGGAAGGAAGGCTGGAGATCTTCCAGATCCATACCCGGGGCATGCCCCTGCACGAGGACGTGGTCCTGGAGGACTATGCAATAGAGACCTACGGCTTCGTGGGAGCGGACATCGCTGCGGTCAGCCGTGAGGCGGCGATGAACGCCCTGCGGCGTATCCTGCCACAGATCGATCTGGACGAGCCCACCATTCCCAAGGAGATCTTGGACCGGCTCATAGTGCAGAAGAGCGACTTCGAGGCCGCCCTGCGGGAGATTCAGCCCTCGGCGATGAGAGAGATCCTGGTGGAGGTCCCCAATGTGAGCTGGGAGGACATAGGTGGCCTGGAGAGGGTCAAGGATCTGATGGTGGAAGCAGTTGAATGGCCGCTGCGCAATGCGGAAAGCTTCCAGCGCCTGGGCATTGATGCCCCCAAGGGAATCCTGCTCTACGGCCCGCCGGGCACGGGAAAGACCATGCTGGCAAAAGCGGTGGCCAATGAGAGCGAGGCGAACTTCATCACTGTGAAGGGTAGCGCACTGCTGTCCAAGTGGTACGGAGAGAGCGAGAAGAGAGTAGAAGAGATATTCAGGAAGGCGAGGCAGGTTGCTCCTTCCATCATATTCTTAGACGAGCTGGATGCCTTGGTCCCCGTCAGAGGGGGAGCGATGGGCGAGCCCCATGTCACCGAGAGGATAGTCAACCAGCTGCTAAGCGAGATAGACGGCCTGGAGGAGCTGCACGGAGTGGTGGTGATCGGAGCGACCAACCGGCCGGATATCATCGATCCTGCTCTTCTCAGGCCGGGAAGGTTCGATGAGCTGATACTGGTGCCCGTGCCGGACCGCGAGTCCCGGCGCAAGATCTTCCAGGTCCATCTGAAAAAGTCGCCCCTGGCAGATGATATCGACGTCGAGGAGCTGCTCGAGCAGACTGATCAGTATACGGGCGCAGACATCGCTTCTCTGGTCAGAAAGGCCGGGCGCCTGGCCCTCAGGGAGGATATGGCCGCCACCAGGATCAGCCAGAAGCATTTCCTTGCCGCCTTAGAGGAGATTGGGCCCTCGGTGACTGCGGATACGATGAAATACTATTCATCAATGGCCAGGGAGCTGCGCAAGAAGGCCTCCAGAGAGGTAGAGAGAGCTGATATATACGCTTGAAGCAAAAACCGGAGCGTCGAGAACTTCCGACATAAGAATAGCAGTGGAGAGTGCGGGGATTGGATAACAAACTCGGTTCAATCACCCATCTTTCCTCGGCTTTTTCAATTTTCCTTTAATATTAGGGGTAGACTCATTGCCGGACAAAAGCCTTTTAGACAATAACAATTGTGTAGTGGTCGAATTCGTCAGCCGCTGGAAAGAAGAGGACATAGTGGAGCTGTACCGGGCCGGCGGCTGGTGGAGGGAGTACATGGACCCATCTCATCTCAATGACCTGATTCAGGGAAGCTTTCTATTCGCAGTGGCGGTTGACGGAAGGAGTGGCAGGGCAGTGGGTATGGGCCGGGTGATCTCCGATGGGGTCTCAGATGGGTACATTCAGGATCTGGTGGTTTTAGCCGGCTGGCAGAATATGGGATTAGGCAGGATGATAATTGAGAAGCTTATAGAGGGGTGCAGAGCCAGGAAAATCGCCTGGGTGGGCCTGATCGCCGAGCCGGGAAAGGAGGACTTTTACGATTCAATTGGATTTCGCAAAATGCCTGGGCATGTGCCCATGCTCCTGGATTGGGAGGCCCAAGGGTGCTGAGCTCTTGCGACTTCAAGCCGGTGACGCTCTCGGACAGGGACTTTTTCGTCCAGCACTACCGCCGGTTCCCTCAGAGGCACAGCGACAACACCTTCACCAACATGGTCTGCTGGAACTATTATGCCAACTACCGGTATGCTATTGTCCAGGACTGCGTGCTCCTCTCCAGCACCATTGCCGGCAAGACCCGCTACCGTCCTCCCATCGGGCCAAGAAATCCGGATCTCCTCCATGAGGTTCTGGCCCTCGCTCTGAAGAGCGATGAGACGAGGCCCTTTGTGGTGCTGGACCAGGAGACGCTGGAATGGATAAGCGGTATCTATCCGGAGCTGCAGTTTCAGCCCGAGAGGATGTACTTTGATTATGTCTATCTGGCGAATGATCTGGCCGAGCTGCCTGGAAAGGGATACTCGACCATCAGGCGCCAGCTCAACCAGTTCATGAAGACCTGCAGTCCCCTGGTCGAGGAGTTGGGGACAGATAATATCGAGGAGATAAACGATTTCGTAGAGCAGTGGTGCGAGTGGAAGGACTGCGATTCAAACCCGGATCTGGCATCGGAGAAGGATGCCCTGTGCTTTGCCCTGGCCCATTATCGGGAGCTTGAGCTGTCGGGAATAGCCATCCGCTCGGAGGGAAAGATCGGGGCCATATCCCTCTTTGAGGGGCAAAACGAGGATACAGCGCTGGTCCACTTCGAGAAGGGGCTCCCTGACTGCAAAGGAATCTACCGGGCGATAAATGCCGAGACGGCCAAAATCATGGCCAAAAAATACACCTATATCAACCGGGAGAGCGATATGGGTGTGGAGGGGATCCGGGAGGCGAAGATGCGCTATCATCCTCATCATATGGTCCAGGTGCATATGCTCGGCCGGGAAGAGCTGGAGAAGGTGGTCTGACCAAACTCATTTGCCGCTCTTCAGAGCCTGAAGGCAAGGTTCAAATGAGGGAAAGGATCATCATGGGTCTGGAGCTGATTTAATTATGCACAGCCATGATCATAGCCATGATTCAAAGGGCCACGACCTGAACCGCCATGAGGTAGAGCACCTCCTGGAGCACTGGATAGAGCATAACCAGAGCCATAGCACCTCTTTTCGGGAGAGGGCGGCTCAGGTTGCCAGGGTGAGTGAATTGGCCGCCCAGGACATAAACCGGGCAGCTGAGCTCATGGACGAGTGCACAGAGATGCTGAAGAAGGCATTGAAGGATCTGTAAGAGGAGTCGTAATAAAATGGAATTGGTATATATTTATCCCATGGATAAAAGCAAAGATATGCAGAAGATGCTGGACGAGGAGTTCTGGAAGCGCCTGGGGCCCACGGTGAGGGACTGCAAAGCCATGGGCCTGGACAAAGATGGCATGTGCATCTACATCAAAGTCAAGGACGAGCTGGCAGCAGAAGCCAAAAAGCTCCTGGCAGATACGGCAGCCGAGGAACTCAAGGGCGAGGAGGGCGAGGCCCTGCTAAAAGCCTTCCGGGACGAGGCAGAAGCGGCAGAAGCAGGGATAGGGGCGATGTTCGGCTAAGGCCGGACCATTCCCCAAACCCCATTTTGAGGCATCCTCCGCCTAGCTGACGGTCAGAGTCTTAATTATTTGAGTGGTGTTATCCTCATCAAGTGACGATACCAGCAGTGCATAAGTCGTACTATCCAGGTTCCAGATAGAGATATTGTAGACTCCATGGGGCATCTGAGCGTCTTCATCCCCAGAACTCATTGTGGTGACGCTAACATTTCTGCCTCTGCTATCAGCAGCCATCCATTTGCCGATCTCTGTATCGCCGTTTTCCTTTGCAGCCTCCACCCCTCCGATGAGGAAGAGTTCGGACAGAGCGTCTGGATTCATCTTGGTGAGGATCTCGTCGAATATGGTCAGTATGGATACAAAGGCAGACCCCGTCTGGGCGGTGTCGTTGATGAAGAAGTCATTGGATATCATCCCGCTGCTGCTGGCATCAACATTGCTGCTGACGATCTCGTAGCTCGGCCCAATGTCAATGGAGAGGTTCTTATCGCAGATCGTCAGGACACTTGATTCCAGAGCCGATACAGGCAAAGCAAGGCAGGCCAGCAGAACGATGCCGGTCAGAAAGGCGGCAAGAGATTTCATGTTCGGCCGAATTGGCGATTAATATATAAGAATTTTGTGAGACTATGATGAACAGAAAGCTGATTAAAAAAATGACCGTCCAGGCCGTCAGATGGCCTGGATCTCCTCTTTGGTGGCGATCTTGATGTTCTTGTCGCCCAACACCTTGCGGGCTTTGGCGATATCGTCCACCCGCAGGATGAGCATGGCTCTCTGCGCTTTGGCGGTGACGAAGGCATAGGCGTAATCCACATTCACCAAATTCCCTCCCAGGGTATTGACGATCTCATACAGGCCACCGGGCTGATCCTTCATCTCCACCGCCAGCACATCGGTCATGGAGACGGTAAAGGCGTTCTCCTTCAGGACCTTATACCCCTTCTCAGCATCGTCTAAGACCATGCGAATGACCCCGAAATCCCCTGCCTCGGCGATGGTGAGGGCGCGGATGTTCACCCCGGCATCCGATAGCGTCTTGGCAACCTTTGCCGTCCTTCCCGGCCGGTTCTCCACAAAGAGCGAAACCTGCTTTATCTCCGACATCTATAATAGCCTCCTAAAACTTATTCTAAACTTATTCTAAACCTTTCTGTTGTCTGTCACTCTCTTGGCCTTGCCCATGGATCGGGGGATGGTTCCGGGCTCCACCAGATCCACCTTTGCCGCTATGTTCAGCACCCCTTTCAGCTCCTTGGAGACCTTGTTCTCCAGCTTCATCAGGTCGCCAATCTTATCCGAGAAGCCGGACTCTGTCAGCTCCACCCGCACGGTCATCATATCCAAAGGCCCCTTGCGGTCAACGATTATCTCCCAGTGGTCTCCCACCTCGGGAATTCTCATCAGCACCGACTCCACCTGGCTGGGGAAGACGTTGATTCCCCGGATGATGAGCATGTCGTCCGTCCGGCCCATGATCCTCATGATACGCGGGTGGGTTCGGCCGCACTCACAGACCTCGTTGCTCATTACGGAGAGGTCGCCAATTCTATAGCGGATGAGCGGCAGGGCGAACTTGTGCAGGGTGGTGAAGACCAGCTCACCCTGTTCCCCCTCAGCTACCGGCTCGCCGGTATCCGGATCCACCACCTCGGTGAGGAACATATCTCCCCAGACGTGGATGCCGTTCTTCGCCTGGCATTCGGTGAAAAGAGGCCCTGAGATCTCGCTCGTCCCGTAGATGTCATAGGCATTGATTCCCGTATTAGCCTCGATTCTCTTGCGGGTCTCAAGAGACCAGGGCTCCGCCCCGAAGATGCCCACCTTAAGCTGGGTATCGTTCCTGATGGAGACGCCCATCTTCTCTGCCACCTCCATGATGTGCAGGAAATAAGATGGTGTGCAGGCGATGGCTGTGGTGCCCAGGTCCTGCATCAGCTCGATCTGCCGCTCGGTGTTGCCCGTGCCGACGGGCAGGACGGCAGCGCCCATACGCTCTGCGCCATAGTGCAGCCCCAGGCCGCCGGTGAAAAGGCCGTAGCCGTATCCCACCTGGACCACGTCATCCCGGGAGAGCCCCAAGGATGTCAGCGCCCTGGCCAGCGACTCAGACCAGGTCTCGATATCGCCCCTGGTGTAGCCGACCACCGTCGGCTTGCCCGTCGTGCCGCTGGAAACATGGTAGCGCACCACCTGATTTTTGGGGGCGCTGAACATGCCTGTGGGATAGTTGTCTCGCAGATCTGCCTTTTTGGTGAAAGGCAGTTTCGCCACATCTGCCAGGGTCTTGATATCCTCTGGCGTTATGCCTGCCTCTTTGAACCTCTGCCGGTAGAAGGCGGAGTGGTCGTACACATAGCGCACTACGAACTTGAGCCTGTCCTCCTGAAGGGAATGCAGGTCCTCAAGGGGCATGCGCTCAATATGAGGGTCCCAGTAACCGGACATTGATGATCAACCTGATTCAGTGATGGCAAGGGTGCATAAAAAGCAATCGATTGCATCTCAGAATAGATCAAGAGTGTTACCTTTTGGATCCTGCCAGCCGCAAGAGCTGCCTGGGAAGCTGTCAATGTCATTACTTCATTTTCGATCCTCTATATATGGCCACAATGGCGCTTATGATACATAAGCCCCCTGCGATCATCATCACACGGCTTATGCTGCTTGCGAGGATCGCAGGGCCGGCATCGGATATGGTCCCATAGTAACCGGCCTGGGCCATCTGCAGCGAGACCAGAAGGCCGGAGAGGGAGACTCCAAGCGCCATTCCCAGGTTTCTGATGGTGGCGGTGAAGCTGGAGGCGATGTTGATCTTGGTGACGGGCAGGGCCCTCATCAGCTCGGTGTTGTTGGGGCTCTGGAAGAACGCCGCTCCCAGCCCTATGAAGACGAAGCAGATCAAGAGCTGTCTGATGTCAGTTGTCACACCCATTGCCAGGAATCCCAGAGCGATCATGGAGAGGGCCATGATCGACATTCCCAGAGCTGCCAGGTACCTGAACTGGTGCCTGTCGTATACGGCACCGGTCAGGGGCGCTCCGAAGACGGTGATGGCCGGGACGATAAGAAAGATCAGTCCCACCTGCGAAGCAGTATAGCCCCTCACCCCCTCAAAATAGAACGGCCCGAGGACGGTTATCATCAGGTTGGCCACGAAAAAGAGGATCATGCTGATGCTGGGCAGGACAAACATCCGGTAGCGGAAGATGGAAAGGTCCAGCAGGGGCGACTTCTGCCTGGACTCGTTGATTATGAATCCGGAGAGGGATAGGACAAAGATCAGGGCCAGGAGGAGTATGGGCGGCGTCGGGGCAAAGCCATAAGAGAGCTGGCCAAGAAATGTCATCATGGAGATGATGAGTGCGATCAGGGTCAAGCCCCCTATCCAGTCCACCTCCAGGCTCTTGGATCTCTTCTCCTCGATTCTCAGGTATCTGGTGGAGAGGAGGAGCTGGACTATGCCTATGGGCACGTTGATCAGAAAGATGTAGCTCCAGCCCAAGAGGTCCACTATGAAGCCTCCCAGAGTTGGCCCCAGGATGCTGCCTATGGCCACCGTCGATCCGATGTAGCCCATGGCCCGGCCCTGCTCGCTCTTGGGAAAGGCGAGGAAGATTATCGCCGCGCTTATGGAGAACATCATCGCCCCTCCAGTAGCCTGAAATATCCGGCATAAGACCAGCATCTCCAGGCTGGTGGAGATGCCGCAGGCAAGAGAGCTGGAGGTGAAGAGGGCCAGACCCAGCATGAAGAGCCTGGCCTTTCCCACCCGCTCAGCCACCTTCCCGAATATCAAAAGCAAGCTCGTGATAGTCACCAGATAGGCGGTCATTATCATCTGGGACTCGGCGATGGACACCCGGAAGTGCTCGGTTATGGTGGGCAGGGCGATGCTGACCACTGAGCCATCGAGAACGGCCATCAGGACGCCGGTCAGGACTAAAACCAGGACGATGTAGCGGTTCTTGCTGCCCGATTCCTGTTCTTTATCCTGATATTCTGCCTTCAGTTCTGTCAAGCCGGATCCCATAGCTCAAGGGCCTTGTACCAAGGGCTTAAAAAGAGTTCCGCAAAGTTGATAGCCTGCAATTGCTCATTCAAAGGAATCAGATGTATGAGAAGATAGACAAAACCACCCGCCTGAAATATGCAGCGATATCCATTCTGCTATTCGTTCTTGGCCTGCTGATCATGCTGACATTCTTTCTCGTGTTCACCATAGTCTTCGCCCTGGCGGCATGGGCATGGTCTGGGATATTCATGTACCTGGCAATTGAGGGGCGACCTTATAGCGATTTTTGCCGGTCGATTGGATTGAGATAGATGTTTTAAAGAATCAAATAACTGGTTGCCGGGATCAGGAAAATCCTGAGGAGCAAGCTCTTCGATCTCGTTTTTCCGTCTGCGGCTGAACCCGTGCCTCCCGGGCATTGAGGTAGGAGCCGAAAAGTCGACTGGCGGCGTCCCGGAAGAATGCACAAAATGCTGTCTTTTCTCTCAGTGAAAAACCTCTTGTTGAGAACGCGCGAAGAGCCAAGATTTTTAAGGTTCAGGATTTAAAAAGGCTTCTTTGATGACAGAGGTCCGAGATCCGGTGCATGGCTACGTCAAGCTGGAGGGCCTGGCCCTGGAGATTGCCAATACCCCTCAGATGCAGAGGCTCCGCTGGATCAAGCAGCTGGGCCTGGCAAACCTGGTCTATCCCGGGGCCAACCACACCCGTTTCGAGCACAGCCTGGGAGCCTACCATATGGCCTCTCTGCTCACCGATCACCTCGGCCTGGATGAGGATGATCGCTTGCTTGTGGGCGCTGCCGCCCTCCTGCACGACGTAGGCCACGGCCCCCTCTCTCATGCTACCGAGTCCGCCCTGGCACCCTTCCTGAGAACAGAGCACGAGAGCGTCATCGAGATTCTGAAAAAAGGAGAGCTGGGGGAGGTGTTGGATAGACACGGCCTCAAGCCAACCGATATCCAATCCTTCATCCACGGCCAGGGCAAAGGCCAGATCGTGAGCGGCGAGATCGATGTCGACCGCATGGACTACCTGATCCGGGACGCTCACTATACCGGCGTGGCCTATGGGGTGATAGACCGGCTGAGACTATTGCAGAAGATGACCCTCCACCAGGGCCAGCTGGCGGTGGAAGCTGGTGGGGTGCAGGCAGCAACGTCGCTTCTCATCTCCCGGCTGCTCATGCACCCCGCGGTCTACTACCATCACGTCTGCCGCATATCCGAGTGCATGATCTCCTCGGGCATCAGAAGGATGATAGAAGATGGCATATCCAGCGCCGCAAAGGTGAAGGAGATGGACGACATCCAGCTTTTCACCGCCCTGGATACAGCGGATGGCTATCCCGCGGAGATGGCCTCTCGCATAAGAACTCGCAAGCTATTCAAAAGAGCGGTCTATGTGGATCTGGAACGCCTGGAGCCCTCGCTGCAGAGGGTAAGCGAGAAGATCATCGCTCAGGAGATAGCTGCGGAGGCAGGAGTGGATCAGGGCAGCATCTTGGTGGACAATCCACCCCTGCCCGATAGCTCTGAAGGCAATTTTCCCGCCCTGGTCGGGGAAGAGACCAGACCCCTGCGAATGGTCTCCCCCCTGGTCAGCATCCTGGAGAGAGCCCAGAGAGCCACCTGGCGATTCGGCGTCTACGCCCCAGCGGAATTGAGGGATGATGTGGCAAAAGCTGCCAGAAGGTGCTTGAACCTGAAGAAGAGCACTGTGCAGCATACATTCTCAGACATCGATAACGATTACCTTTAAGTCAAAAGAAGAGAGATTGATTCCAATGGCGTTTTCCGGAGAAGGAAGAGGATTAAACAAGAACATACTGGTCAAGACCATCCAGACGATGAATCAGCACCTGCCAAACAGGCGGCTCAATCTGACCGAGCTCTTGGCAATGGAGAAGCCCGGAATCAGGGGAAAGGATAACACCTTTTTCGTTATGGACAAGTCCGAGCTGAAGCTGATCTCCGAGTCGGTTCCCAGATTCCTATGGAGCCGCCTCAGACTGCCAATGCTCATTGAGATGTCCCCTGATTTCGGCAGTGGTGGTGCCCGTATTCAGGGTGAGGCAGAGGTGGAGATGGTAAGCAAGATACTGGGCAAAGAGAAGCCGCTGAACAAGCAGATCGTAATCTACCTTCCTGATGTGCGAGAGCTTCGCCGGAAGCTTCCTACAACCACACAGTATGCATTCATTACCAATCTCCGGGACAGAAATATCAGCGACTGAAGGATCGATCAAATCAAAAGATAGCGGTGGAGGATTATATGGCAGAAGATAAGCTGGCAGAAGGCGCAAGACGGTTTAAAGAGAAGATGAACGCAGGGGCCTACAAAGAGGCGGCAAAGATCAAGTCGGATCTGGGCCTTCCGAACTCGATGCTTCAGGATGCAGTGAAGTCGGCATACGATGCCAATATGAAGAAGGGGGATTATTCTCTGGCTGCCGAACTGGCCAAACAATATGATCTTCCCAGCGACCATCGTCTGGAAGCCGCTCAGAGGTCGTTTTATAGAAAGATAGATAGCGAGTTCTACCGGGCAGCTGCGGAGTACGCCAAGGAGTTCGGGCTGCCAGAGGATATGGTCCGGCAGGCGGCCATCCAGGCTTTCAATAAGAGCATGAGCATGGGCATGGTCAAGAACGCTGCTGAGATCGCCGATGACTTCGACCTCCCCAGACCAATGAAACAGGAGGCAGCAAAGAAGTCCTTTGAGCAGCATATGCAAGCCGGCCTCTACCGCAAAGCCCTGAAGATCGCCCAGAAGTACGACCTTCCGGAAGAGATGGTGGCAGAGGCAGAGAAGAAGATATCCTGAAAGATATTCTGAAGCCGGATAAAGCTGCTTGAAGCCATCCTGATTTTTCAATGCCCAAGATATGCCGAAAGTAGTGCTGACTATAGGCGGATCGGATTCAGGGGGAGGTGCCGGAATCCAGGCGGACATCAAGACATTTTCCGTCCTGGGCCTGCATGGAACATCCGCCCTGACCGCCATCACCGCCCAGAACACTCTGGGAGTGCAGCACGTCTATGCACTCTCTCCCGAAGAGGTAAGAGCGCAGCTCGAATCGATCACAGAGGACTTTTCCATTGCCTGGGCCAAGACCGGCATGCTCCACTCGGCAGATATTGTGGATGCAGTAGCCGATCACCTCCAGGCAAATGATATTCCTTTGGTCCTGGATCCGGTGATCGAGGCTGAGGCTGGCGGCAGGCTCCTTCGGCCCGATGCGGTATCTGCCCTGAAAGAGCGCTTGATCCCCCTGGCGGGGGTGGTCACCCCCAACATCTTCGAGGCAGAGGCTCTTTCTGGAATCCGCGTTCGCGACATGGATAGTGCTGCTCATGCCGCCCGCGGTATCATGAGCCTGGGGGCACAAGCGGTGATCGTCAAGGGAGGGCACCTGGATTGCACCGATCTGCTCATGGTGCGCAACAAGTCCACTCTTCTGCCCTCAGAAAGGATACCAGGAGAGAACCACGGCATTGGATGTACCTTCTCTGCCGCTTTAACCTCTTTTCTTGCCCTGGGCTGCTCAATTGAAAACGCCGCCCGGAATGCAAAGGAGTTCGCAAAGAGCGCCCTTCGCGGGAGCCTCAGGGTGGGACGGGGGGTGGGCCCGGTAAACCAGTCTGCAGCGCTGAGAGTTGAAGCGAGCCGTTACCGGGTTCTGTGCGACCTGGAAGTGGCAGTGGATCTGCTGGAAAATTCTCACGAGCTCTTCGATCTCATGCTGAAGGGAGGAGCAGGGCCTGCCATGGCCATTCCCGGTGCCAGATGCCCTGAGGATGTGGCAGCGCTGGAGGGAGGATTAACAAAGATCGAGGAGAGAGTATGCCGTTTTGGAGGATTTCGATTCGGTGGCAGGAGCGATAGCGCTTCTGTGATCCTTGCCGCAATGAAAATAGACCCTCTGGCAAAAGCGGCCATCGATTTAGAGCCAAAGGCCCTCCTATCCTGCAGAGAGCTTGGCCTCCCGATAATAGATCGCGCTCGATTGGATGAACTGGCAGCAATTGGCCAATGCCATTTGAAGGGCGAGGAGGAGCTGAGCGAAGGGGAAGGCTCAGCTCTACTGCCCGCTGCGATATGGGATGAGGGCGTCCTGGGTAAAGAGCCCAGGCTTTATCTGCTGGGGGCTTCAGCATCCTTGCTGGTCGAACTGTTGGCCAGCTTGCCGGCGTCCAGGGCTTGGGGCATTCTAGAGGATGATAGCAAGATATAAATTGTGGAGCAAGGATGCACAAAGGATTGATCTAGCTGGAGTGTTGATTATGGGAAGCGTAAAGCCTAGTTATATTAAGAATTTCGCGATGGACCTGTTGAGAACCTACGAGAGCTCATTTAGCCCTGACTTTGAGCAGAACAAGCTGCGGGTATCGGAGTATACCGATATCAAGAACAAAACCATCCGCAACCGCATAGCAGGCTACATATCCAATGTTATGAGGCAGAGAAGTACGAGAAGAGAGGTCGAGGTTGATGTATAGTGGCGTGCTTCCTGCGATAATCACGCCATTTCATGAGGACAAGAGCCTGGACGAGGAGGGTCTGAAGAGAAACGTAGAGTACCTGAGCAAAACAGGAATATCAGGCATGGTTCCCTGCGGCACTACCGGTGAGGCGGCAACTCTGACCTTCGAAGAGCATAAGCGAGTGATAGAGATCGCAGTGGAGAACTCCACGGTTCCGGTGATAGCAGGAACTGGCTCCAATAACACCCGCGAGGCGGTGGAGCTGACCTGTCATGCCGCAGAGGCGGGCGCACATGCTGCCCTGCTGATCACCCCATACTATAATAAGCCCAATGATCGCGGCATGTTCGAGCACTTCAAGACCGTAGCCGAGAAGTGCGACATCCCCATAGTGCTCTACAATGTTCCCAAGAGGACCGGAATCGACCTCAAGCCGGAGCTTGTGGCAAAGCTCTCTCGAATAAAGAATATCGTGGCCATAAAGGAGGCCAGCGGAAGCCTTTCCCAGCTATCTCAAATTATTGAGCAGACCCGGGGAAGCGACTTTTCCGTTCTCTGTGGCGATGATGATCTTACGCTTCCAGCCATGGCCCTGGGTGCAAAGGGCGTGATCTCAGTGGTGGCCAATGTTGCCCCCAGAAAGACTGTGGCAATGGTGGATGCTATGATGAAGGGCGACCTGGAGAAGGCAAGATCCCTGCACTATGAGCTTGCTCCCCTGGTTCGAGCGATGTTCCTTGAGACCAACCCCATACCTGTGAAGACTGCTCATAAGTACCTGGGATTGGCAGGCGGCCCATTGCGCCTTCCCCTGGGGGAGATGGCTGCAGATAAAGAGAAGATGCTAAAGGAGCTGCTGGTGACCCTGGGCGAGAGAGCATGACTCGAATTGCGATTACTGGAGCGCTGGGGCGCATGGGCACCCTGGTCATCCAGGAGGCGGCCAGGATTGAGGGGATGGAGCTGGTGGCAGGCCTGGATGCGGTCGGCGCGGGAAAGCCGCTTCAGGGGGGCGTTCTGGTAAAAGATGCCTCACAGCTAGAGCAGGTCTTGAAAGAGACCAGGCCGGATGTGCTCATCGACTTCACAATAGCCAAAGCGGCAGTGAAAAACGTCTGCATAGCGGCCTCTCTAGGTGTCGATCTGGTGGTGGGAACCACAGGCATCTCTTCGGAACAGCATTCCGAGATGAGAGAGGCAATAGAAGGCAATGTGGCCGCGGTCATAACCCCCAACTTCAGCGTGGGAGTAAACCTGTTCTGGAAGCTGGTGGCTGATGCTGCGGCAGCTCTTAAAGGCTACGATTTCGATATAGAGATCATAGAAGCCCATCACAATCAAAAGAAGGACGCACCCAGCGGCACTGCTCTGGCCACATTGGAGGCTATAAGAAGAGCTCGGGGAGAGTCGGATCTCTCGGAGGTCGTCTATGGGCGGAACGGGATTATGCCGCGAGGCAAAGAGATTGGAGTTCATGCCGTGCGGGCAGGTGACATCGTAGGAGACCATACCGTCCTTTTGGCGGGTCCTGGCGAGAGGCTGGAGATCAGGCACCAGGCCCATAGCAGAGCCGCTTTTGCCAGCGGTGCAGTGCGGGCAGCCACCTGGGTGGTTGGCAGGAAGCCTGGTATTTACGGCATGGCGGACGTTCTAGAATCCAGATGAATCAGTTGACGGAGAAAGGGATGTTCCTTCTCTTCAATGGAGAGAGGCATAATCCCCTTTCCCAATCAAGGAATGTGATTGGCTTCTGCAGCACCTGTGGCTCGGATCTGGAAAGCCTGGCCTATTATAGCACTGATTCAGAGTGGCTGGTTTCGGCTCAATGTGCAAAAGGGCATCTGGCACTGATTCGCTATGGCAGGGACTGGAGCTGGCTAGATGATCTGCCGCTTGAATTCCTAAAGGAAGAGGTGAAGGTTGCTGATCTGCCCCGGGAGAAGCTGGATGCCATCTTCACCCCGGCCGAGATCAGGGATATGATCGCCTGCCAAGAGGGATCGCCCTATGTCAGGCAGAACATCTACCGCGCCCGGGGAAAATACGAAAGGTTCGAGAAGCTCTTCGGCATTAAGATCGACATTTAATAATCACTATTTCTTTTGCGCAATGATGGCAAACTCAGAGGCCATTTTATCAAACGGCGCGCCCGCAACGTCAGCATAGAGCTCTTGCTCTGCGAAACCTGCCACCTCAAACTCGCGCCACAACGACTCGGGAGTGAAGTATTGCAGCCAGTTGTAGACAGTTCGTTTTCTCGCCGATTCGACGATGGTGTACTTATCCAAAACCACCATTGCGTCGTCGTACTTGAAAGTGTTCAGAAATCCATAGTACTTCTCCGCGGACCAGAATCCATCGAGAAGATTCACTCCATACGAGCTTGCCTCCTTGCGTTGCTTGAACGCACTTTGGGAATAAACATCGAGAAGGACAGACCCACCTGGCAGAAGCATGGAGTGGAACTTAGCGAGCATAATCCTGCGCTGCGACGGGCTTAAAGCGCAGAAGTCGCACATGATCATCAGAATGAGATCGAAGCGGTGTTCTGTTTCGAAATCCAGGTAGTTCTGGTTTATGTATTCAATGGTCAATCCCACCTCTCGCGCTGCTTCTCGGGCATGCTTGATTGAGCACTTAGAGAAATCAATACCAATTACACTAGCACCGACCTTCGCCAGCCGATTTGCATAGAGCCCGGGACCACAGCCAAAATCGGCGATTCGGGTGTCGGCGCCAATACTAAAGCGGGATGCAATCCATTCCACCGATCGATCGATGAACTCGCCTCGACGGGATGATACATCGATATCGGCATTGAGATGATATGCAAGCATTTGCTCTGAGGTATGTTCGTCGGTCCACAGGTCTGCCGCTGTGTAGAACCCAAATGGTTCAGGTCGACTATTGATTTCCTCCAGCTGAATGAACATATCTCTCCAGGTTGTAAATGAATCCACACTTCCGGATAGTAATGTTGGTATATAAAATATCCGTACTACTAGCAATGGTTTACAGAACCCACTAACGTCCCTTATTAGACCTAATTGCTATAAAATAAATAGAATAGCCCCTTGGCCCGCCTGACTATCAAAACAGGCTGGTCAAGAACACCAGGGGCACTAAAAACAATACTACGAAACCGATAAGCATCAATCCAATTGCCAGACCATTTCCACCTGCCATGAAGATCCTCCTACTTTCGTTGGCAACTGCTTGGATGAGGTAATATTAATTACTATCGGACAGACGCCCACCCCTCGGATCCCATCTGCACAAGGTTTATTTAATTTAACCAGCAGGAGAATTCCAGCAAAATATGAGGAATGCTATGCGACTTTCCATGGATTTAGAGCTGCAGGATGTTCCCGGCCAGCTGCTCCTTGCGATGCAACCCTTGAGTGATAACAAGGCCAACATCATCAGCGTGGTTCACCACAGGGACCGCAAGACTCCCCGGGGCATGATCCCGGTTCGATTCGTCGTGGAGATGGACCGCTCAAGAATCGAGGCTGTCCAGGCCAGGCTCCAAGAAAGCGGAATCTCTGTTGTCCGGGCGGGAGAGGACCGATTCATCGAAGCAGTATCAGTTGTGCTAGTGGGCCATGTGCTGGATAGCGACCTGGGAGACACCATAAACCGGATCGACTCCACCGGCTACGCTGAGGTGATGGACCTTTCCCTGACCATGCCCGGCGTGAATGAGCCCTCCTCTGCCTACCTCAAGATTCGCGCCACCGGCAAGGCTGAGATCCAAAAGGCTTTGACCATTCTGCGCAATGTGGGCGAGGAGAAGAAGCTGCTTGTTATCGAGCCCATAGAGACGGAGGCAGTATGAGAGATATTAAGGTCTCCTTGGTTGGCTACGGCATTGTGGGCCACGGAGTGGTTGACGTTCTCACCAGAAAGAGAGAGATCCTCCGGGATATGGGCCTGAACCTGATGCTGGTCAGCGTCACCGATCACACGGGAACGGTATTGTCCGAGGACGGTGTGGATGCGAACAAGATCCTGGGCGAGAGGACCCTGGCCAATGTGGCCACATCGAGCATGAAGGGGAAAGAGGCCATCAATGCCATAGACTCCGACCTGATGATCGAGGTCACTCCCACCAACATCGTTCACGGCCAGCCGGGTCTGGGCCATATGGAAGCTGCGCTCGCCTCGGGCAAGCATGTGGTTACATCCAACAAAGGGCCACTAGTGGTATCCTACGGCAGCCTGAAGAAGCTGGCAGAGGATAACGGCGTGATGCTGAAGTTCGAGGCCACAGTCGGCGGCACCATGCCCCTGATCAGCCTGGTTGAGCGCACCCTGGTAGGCAATACGATCCTCGGCGTCCGGGGCATATTCAACGGCACCTGCAACTATATTCTAACCCGCATGACTGAGGAAGGCATACCCTATGCTCACGCCTTGAGCGAGGCTCAGGATATGGGCATTGCCGAGGCCGACCCCAGCTATGATGTAGAGGGGGTGGATACCGCTGGAAAGGTGCTAATCCTGGCCAACTCCCTGTTCAACATGAATGTCAAGTACTCCGATGTGAATGTGACCGGCATCACAGGAGTCACTCCAGAGGCTCTTGCTCTGGCCAAGAAGAGAGGATATGCCATAAAGCTGATCGGAGATGTGCCCGCACTCACAGTCAGGCCCACTCTGGTGCCCCTGGACAGCCCACTGGCCGTGGCCGGGACCCTGAACTCCGCTGCTATTTATACCGATCTATCCGGGACGATTACTGTATCGGGTCTTGGTGCAGGCTCCATAGAGACGGCCTCGGCCATTCTCACCGATATCATCAGCATCTACCGGACTAAACGCATAGATGCCATATTCTAGATCAATGACTCGGGTCAGATAATGAGCAGCTTCTTGAGCTTCGCCGAGCTCTGTCAGCGAGTGGAGGGGGTCTCCGGCTCTCTGGAAAAGATCGACCTAGTGGCAGCATTCCTGAAGAATTTGGATGATGATGATCTGGCAGTTGCCTCAGGGTTCATCATGGGGGATCTCTTCTCCCCCAGCATGGACCTGGTGATGGGGGTGGGGCCGAGCATCCTTTACGAGGCGATGGCACGCGCCTGTGGATGCTCGACGGAGAGGATATCAGATATGCTGCGCGCTACCGGGGATCCGGGACTGGTGGCATCTGCGGCCGTCGATAAGAAAAAGCCCATCGGATTTGCTGCCTTCATCAAAGATGAGCCGCTCTCCATCAAAGAGGTTTATCAGAGGCTTGTAGCCGTGGCCCGGGCCTCGGGAAAGGGAAGCCAGGATGCCAAGGTCAAGAACCTGCAGTATCTCTTCAGCCAGGCCACTCCTCTTGAAGCGCAATATATCGCCCGCCTGGCGATAGAGGATATGAGAATCGGAATAGGTGAAGGAGGAGTTAGAGATGCCATTGCCCAGGCTTTTTCCCAGGATGCGTCAAAAGTGGAGAGGGCCTACAACCTGACCAACGATATCGGCCTGGTGGCAGTCAATGCCCGCAAAGGGACGCTCGCGGATCTGAATGTGCTGATCAACCATCCCATCAAGATGATGCTGGCCCAGGTGGGAGAGGGAATTTCCGCCTCCATGCAGGAGCTAGGGTCTGCGGCTATAGAGTGGAAGTACGATGGTGCCAGGGTGCAGATCCACAAGGATGGGAAGAGGGTTCGCATCTTCTCCCGCCGGCTGGAGGATGTGACCAGGTCCCTGCCCGAGATCGTCCGTCTGGCCCAGGAGGTCAGGGCGGATAAGGCCATCCTGGACGGAGAGGTGGTGGCCATTGGCAAAGACTCCAGACCCCTGGCCTTCCAGGAGATTTTGAAGCGCTTTCGCAGGAAGTACAATGTGGAAAAGCAGGCCAAAGAAACGCCTCTGCACTTATTTTTATTCGATCTGATATATCTTGATGGCCAAAGTACGGTGGATCTGCCCCTGACCAGACGGCGGGAGCTGCTGGAGGGTATCGCCGATCCATCGATACTGGCAGATCAGGTCATATCCGACAGCGTCCAGAGGGCAGAAGAGATCTACCACCAGGCTTTGGAAAAAGGCCACGAGGGGCTGATCCTCAAGAATTCGATGTCGGTATACGCTCCGGGAAAGAGGGGCAAGAACTGGCTTAAGATAAAGCCGGTTATGGAAACCCTGGACCTGGCAGTGATAGGGGCAAAATGGGGCGAGGGCAGGAGAGCTAGCTTCCTGGGATCATACCGGCTGGCCTGCCTGGATGAGGCTACGAGCAAGCTCCTGGATATAGGCTGGGTGGCCACTGGCCTAACGGACGAGGCTCTGGCGGAGCTTACTGAGCTGTTCCGAGAGCTGATTCTGGTGCAGAATGGGATGGAGGTCGAGCTGAAGCCGGCGGTGATCTTCGAGGTGGCCTATGAGGAGATACAAAAGAGCCAGAGCTACTCATCGGGATATGCACTTCGTTTTCCCAGATTGGTGAGGGTGAGGGATGACAAGTCCCTGGAGGAAGCGGATAGCCTGGAGAGAGTGGAATCCCTCTACCGGGTGCAGCGAGGAAGGAATAACTCCCGCTGAAAGGGTATTATGAAGGAGGTTTTAAAGTGATAACTAAAAGGCTGAGCGAGCTCGAGGATGAGGATCTGCGTTCACTTCTCTCCAGGGATGTGGGCATTCAGGATGTTCTTCCTGCAGTAAATGAGATCATCATGGAGGTCGGGTCGAAAGGAGATGAGGCTCTATTCAAGTACACCGAGAAGTTTGAAGGGGCCCACCTCGATGACCTGCGCGTGACCCAGGAGGAGATCGATCTATCATACGACCTGGTGGATGACAGGCTTCTTGAGGCGCTCTCCTCGGCAGCGGATCATATCTTTTATTTCCATAATGAACAAAAAGAGCATGACCTCTGGATGAGCGAGGCATCTCCTGGGGTGCTGGTGGGCCAGAAGGTCGTTCCTCTGGATTCTGTTGGAGCTTACGTTCCCGGGGGCAGGGCGGCCTACCCCAGCTCGGCCCTGATGACCGTCATTCCCGCTAAGGTTGCTGATGTGCCCAGGATTGTGGTCTGCACCCCGCCCCAAAAAGACGGATCGATCAATCCATTGACGCTGGCTGCTGCGGATATGGCAGGAGCTGACGAGATCTATAAGCTCGGAGGGGCTCAGGCGATAGCGGCCATGGCTTTGGGCACAGATAGCATTGAAAGGGTGGACAAGATCGTGGGGCCGGGCAATGTCTATGTCACTGCCGCCAAGATGCTTACCCGAGGCTCGGTGGAGATCGATTTTCCTGCTGGTCCCAGCGAGGTCTTGATCCTGGCCGACCGGACAGCGGATCCTGGGGTGATAGCTGCCGACATGATCGCCCAGGGAGAGCACGATCCCAAATCGATCTCCGTTTTCGTATCCCTGGATGATCTCCTGGCCAGCGCCGTGGCGGAGGAATTGAACATTCAGGCTCCTGGGGCTGCACGCAGCGATATTGTCTCTGAGAGCCTGGAGCACAGTGCCATTCTGCTGGCGGATGATATGGATGAGGCGCTTGATTTTGTCAATGCTTTTGCCCCTGAGCATCTGGAGGTAATCACCAGGGAGCCCATGAACGTCCTGAGGTCCATTCGCAATGCAGGGAGCGTGTTCCTCGGAAAGTTCACCCCGGTGGCGGCAGGGGACTATGCCAGCGGGACGAATCATGTGCTTCCCACCTCGGGATATGCTCGCATCTTCTCCGGCTTGAATGTGGACCACTTCACCAAGAAGATGACCCTGCAGATGATCACCGATGAGGGGCTTCTGGGGCTGGAGGAGACGATTACCACTTTGGCCGAGGCGGAGGGGCTGCTCGCCCACGCCGAATCGGTGAGAAGAAGGCTGGAGCCGCGGGAATGAACCCGCGGCCTGATATCGGTCTGATCTAAAGTGTCAGAGCATCTTCTGGTGATGGCCGGGGCCCGGGTCAGGATTCGGGACGGGAAGGTCGAGGTTCTAACTGAGCCTGCCATCCGCTCATGTCCCTTGCGTCAGGATCTGTATGGCATCAAGGTCGAGAGCAAGGAGACGGTGAAGAGGGTATTAGAAGAGCATATGGCAGAGCTTGGCATGTACGGGCCGAAGAGAGTCCTGGAGCTGGAAGATAAGCCGGTGAGCTTTGGGGCTTCGGAGATCCTCTCAGATGCCCTGACAGAAGGGCTGATAGATGCCGCAGTGCTGGTAAGTGAGGGTGCGGGCACAGTTGTGGCCACCAGCCCCGCGGTCCTGCAGGCCATCGGGGCCCACATGACCGGCCTGATCAGGACCGAGCCGATAGAAGAGATTCAACTCGGCCTGGTGGAGAGGGGATGCATCCTGATCGATCGGCAGGGAACAGTAGATCAGGTCCTGGGTTTTGAGAGGGCAGTAGAAGCAGGATATAGAAGGATTGCTGTAACCGTAGCCGGTGACAGGGCAGATGACACTCGAGCGCTGCGGGAGAGGGAGAGAGCTTTGGGAGCCTGGGCCACGATTTTAGCCGTTCACACCACGGGCATAAGCGAGAGCGAGGCCCAGGTTCTGGCGGAATGTTGCGACCTTGTCTGGTCCTGCGCCTCCCGATCCGTGAGGGAGGTGGCAGGAGGAAAGGCGCTGATGCAGATTGGCATTGCCATTCCCGTCTTCGCTCTGACCCCGATGGGAAAGAGGCTGATATTGAACCGGGCGATGCACTTTTCCGGGCAGCTGGTGCTGCACCGGGCGGGCCTGCCGGTGACGCCGGAGGGAAAGCAGCCGAAGCCACTGGTTTAAGCTTTACATAAATTAGGCAGGAGGACGTATCAGTCGTTCCTCTTCATTAGGAGCGCCCTCCTCTAACCACTGAATTGGTCTCTCGGTTTCCATGGCAGGATTTACCCACAAGATCTGCCTGAGCTCGCCAGCAATGGCGGAAGTTGCGCAGAAATATCTCCTCGCAGCGTCATCAAGCGAGACGATACGGTTATCTGTTGCCCTTGCTGCCTCGACAAGATGCAGATCTTTTTCCATAGCATTAAGAGCTTTTTCTGGTGTATTTGCCCGAACGATCTTTTCCGCCAATAGGGGATCGTGATCTATTCTTGGCTGATAAACCCTCTTTTTGGCGTTCATGCTTCTTCTCCATTTTCGAGCAAAAGGATGAGAGTGGACATCCCATTCAGCGCCTATCTCTTTCGTCATCACCAGCCGATGAGATGTCCTCTCTATCATGATTTTTAAGAATTGCTGGCAGAGCACACCTCTCTGGCCCCGCTCGCCGGTGGATGTGGCCACTGATGCATCGATGACCAGACACAACCCATCTGGGGATGACATTAGTTCGGCTCCAGACGAGCCTCGGCTGCATGAATGTAGCGGATATCAGCGTCCATTTCTGCGGATGAGAAATCCTCCGGCCAGTCACCGAAAGCCCCTGATTTGTCCAGGTCAGCGCTGGATACTTCCGTAACGCCGTCCTCCGGCCTCCTCTTGAACCAGTGGAGCTTGACCTTATCTGGCGATAGCTTTCCTTCGGCAACCAGGGACTGGACCCCCAGGAGCAGCATTGAGCTATGGGTCTCGGCCACCACACGAACGCCACGGTTAGCGGCATCGGCCAGAATTTGTGCCATCGCCATCTGAGCCTTTGGATGCAGACGAATCTCGGGCTGCTCTACGTAGACCAGCTGGCCAGGCTCTGCCGTGAGAAGTGCAACAAGAATCGGCAAGGTTTGGGATACGCCAAATCCAACATCTGCAATGCTCACCATATCTTTTGCAGTATTGATCGAACTCGCAGGGAGACGCCCGATAAGAAGCTGAACCTGAGTATCATCAACAGCTTTGGCTCCTATCTTTCGAGTCAGTCCCAGAAGTTCAAGGCTTTTTCCAAGCTCCTTAAGTCTTACGTCTTTTGAAACCTGCCAATGATATACAATGCTGGCTACATAATCCTCAAATTTGCCTGGGAATTGTGATGTTATGGCTGTGATTTTGTAAGTGCGTTGAGGATTTCCCCGCAGAGCTGATATGTGGAGTATTCCACGCAGAGGCGTCCCGAAGGTGTCGGACATGTATTGGATGAGAATGGGTGATACATATGTTTCATCATCCGCTTTCATAATTGGAAAATATCCTATATCCAAAAAACAACGAATGCGGTATGTCCTTAATTCAAGCTCATTTTCAATTTTCTTTCCTTGTGTTTTTATGAAGTTATTCCATACATCCACAAGCCAAGGAACTGTTGAAAGAAGGGCTTTATGTCCCTGTCCAGGGCGCAAAGTTGTTGCAGCCTTTTCTCCTTCAATGTAAGTCATTTCAGCGATCTCGATGCCTTTTTTTGGCTCTTTTTTGAATGTTTCTCTGAGAGAGAACGATCTATTTAGATCAAACTCAATCTTGAAACTATTACCGGCTTTGCCATTTGATTTAGAGAGAAATTGTTCCGTCGAGGTGAAAAGGACATTTGGACCGGCGATCAAGAGGGCTCCGGGATCATAACTGGCTTCTAGAGTTTGTTTCATCATAAGCAGTGGCTGCATTATGCTTGATTTGCCTGAGCTATTGGCACCTGCCAGTATTGTCAGGGGACGAACTTCTATGGAGCACTCTTCCGCCAGGGACTTGAAACCCTTCACAGAGATGCGCGTTATTCCTTCTGCCATATGATCCTCATAAAGGTATTAGCAAATGCAAGATGTAAGCCTTTTCCTCATCAAAGCTCGCCCCGGAAGGCCCGCTCCAGTATCGCGGGTGTGAGGGCGTCAAGCTCGGCGGCGGTCTGGGCCTGGTAGCGCTTGAGGACATGCATCATGAGCTGCTGGATAGTCCTTTTTCCATTGCTTCTCTTTTTATGGCATCAATTTTTTTCAATGCTTCGCAGGATTCATCAATCGTGATGTGAGGCTTCAGCTCAATGATCGTATCCTCTCGTGACTTTCCTTCTACGTTCTCGTCGAAGGTAACATACAGGGCAGTAGCAAGGCGTTCAAGATCTGCAACGCCTAAAATCCCGATCTTCTCAGCGACAAAGTTAATTCTGTCGGCATAATTGCTTAGCGTCTTAGGGTATCGAAGAAGGAATTCTTGGCCTTCTTTTGTGGGAAAAAGGTTTGGCCCATAGGGCACACGTGTTTTATACTCCAGCAAGCTATCCGCTCGCATCGCAGTGACCTCGTCGCTCAGATCAAATGAATACGGCCCATGCTTGTAAAGAATAAACTCGAAACCCATTGGGACTCCCAGCAGCTCTTGCAGAAAATACGCAGCCTTCTGGATGTGAGTCTCACCGCACCAACTCCCTTTATCTTTCATCTCTTTTATCAACGAGAGCAGAACGGCGTCTCGCTGCATTCTCTTCATCATTCTTCCACTCCCTCCTTCGAACTGATGATCCTTGTCAGATTCTTTTCACGCCAGGTCTCAGCTCTTTTTCTGCACACCGGGCTTATATAAACATAATCAATCGCTACCACTGGCACTTTTTCTATAGTCTCCGACCTGGAAAGAGAAGAAAAAATCCGGCCATCTCTGGCGATAACGGGAAAGTTTAGACCACTCCCCTTCTGGATGTATGTATCATGCCGGACCTCAGATTCCCCAAATTCCTTGCATGCTGCAATAAAAACAGCCTTGCCGGACTCGCGGTTTTTTTCTAGATCTTCCCTTGTCCTCTGGTAGAGCAATCTGAAATGCACCCTCTTGGCAATGCAACGGGCCGAATCAAAACCAGGATGATTTTCATCCCGGGCTGCCTTGGAGAGCTCTTGCGTTACCTCGCTGTCGGTCATCCTCAGTAGTTCTTCTATGGATGTAGAGAACACGCCACCAGGAAGCCAGCTCTTGAGAAAGTCTTTTAGATGAATATCGTAAATTCGGCGAACATGGTGACAATAGACCTGAGAGAACATGAAGTACCTCGCCAGCAGTAGCGCTTCTGCAGAGTGAATTCCTCCTTCTTCAATACCCAGGGCCGGTTCCTGTGATCCCGGTTCCTCCTCTGAGGTTCGGTCAACTTTGGGTAGAATGCGAAGGGTATCGATCAGACGATATTGGTCAAATCGCCCATAGGCAACTCCTATGTGATGGGAGTCCCTAAGCAAGTAGTCCATCCTGTCGACTCCGAAGGCATCGCCTACTATTATCTCGGAGAGTATAGCCTCCCAGTCATCAAATCTGCTATCTTTGTAGTGTTTGGGACCCACGGCAAGCTTTGCCACATCCTCAGAGTTCACTTTCATCGCAGTCCAAATCGGCTCCATTTCGCCACTGCGAATCAGCTCCAGGGTTAGACGCTCGTGATCCCAGCCGGCTGGCAAGAGATCGCGCTCTGCTGCGTGAGAGAATGGAAGGTGGCCAAGATCGTGACATAAAGCCGCCATGCGCAATGCTCTTCTCCAGTATTCCAGATCAAATTTCCTGGGAATTATTGATCTTACTGATTCATGGATGTTATCCGGGTCTGTTATCACATCATAGACTCTGCTGGCAAGCTCCATGACCCCTAGAGAATGCTCAAATCGACGATGAGTGGCACTTGGATAGAGCAGATAGGTCAAAGCAAGCTGATGGATATGCCTGAGCCGCTGGAAGGGACCACAATCCAGGACCCGCATCTCTTCTGTCTCCAGCCGGATAAAATTATGGATGGGGTCTCGAATCTCTTGATTAGACATAGCTCGCCTTTAGAATGCCTTTTGCCACTTCATGAAATTATATGTTTTCTGCATTAATAAAGTTCACCGAAGGGCGGAACGAAAGTATTTTCTTGATGGAAATGCCAAATGGAGTCCACGATGCTGCTTGCAGCCAGAAGCCTTTGAGAGATGCTTTCGACTCATTTCGGATTTCTTATATCGCTTCTTGCCTCTCCTGCAGAAAGTGTACCGTCTGGGATATGGGCAGGAGTTTTGGAGGCCAGCTGCCATGAATGCATTGGCCAGGGCATTGAGATGGGGGTACACTTTGGCTCACAGCTATAATGCCATCATCACCTCAATCGGAATCATCTCTCATCTTCCGGCCCGGAATCGGCCAGTCTCTGATGCTGGGGACAGTAGTAGCAGGTCCGGCCGCCAAGCTTCTCATGCCGAAGAAGTGTTCCGTCCCGTGGGCAGCGACCGCCAGGATGGCGATGGCGGAGGAGATAGGATTCGGGCAGGCGGTCGAAATCCGCCCGGACAGAGATCGAGGTCGTCAGAACATCTTTTATAATTGAGATGAGTAGAGATAGCTGCATCTCATCCAGGCTCCGGGACTGGGGATGAATGCCCGCCTGAAAAAGGGCCTCATCAGAATAAAGGTTCCCGATGCCGGAGATGAGCCTCTGGTTGAGAAGCAAAGACTTTATAGTTCCCCTCCTGCTGCGCATGATCTTTAGAAAATCATCCCGGTCTATCAGCAGGGCATCGGCCCCTATCTTTCCCTCCGTCAGGAAAATGGAGGGGCTTTCTGTGAGTCCTACCTCTCCAAAAATTCTAAGATCATCAAAGGCCAGACGGCGGCCGTTCTGGAACCGGATCAGCATTCTAGTATGGGCTGGCTCTACCTCACCCATATCCTGATAGATCAGCCATCCGGTCATGCCCAGATGAAGCGTGAGCCACAGGTCCTCCTCAAGCTCTAAAAAGAGCCTCTTTCCATGCCTTTGGACGGATCGGAAGATCTTTCCTGTCAGGCATTGATTGAGCTTGACAGGTGTGACCTGGGAGAGGATGCGCTCGTCTCTGATCAGCACCTCCTGTATGGGCTGGCAGAGAACTGCAGACTCCAGATACTCTCTGGCCGATTCTACCTCGGGAAGTTCGGGCATGGCCTTCTAACATCCTTTCTTGCGAAGCATACTGCTTTGCGCAGAGCAGTATACTCGGAGAAACAACTTAGCATATATACCTCAGGCCTGAATTTAAGGCAGTGGCAGAATTGTGGTATTGGCAGCAAAGGTGTGAGCATGGGCAGCAACATAGCCAATGAGGCATATGTCTTCACTGAGACGGACAAGACCAAATCCAAATGGGTGGCCAGAGTCTACCAGGATTTTCTGCGGAGGACCGGCAGGCCCAAGACCACGTTGAGGGGGCTCTTCTATCATGCCCTGCAGATGAAGGATTCGGAATATCCGATCTGCGGGGGATTTGTAGGAGAGATCAGGATCATGAGGCCCTACCATGAGCAGGATGGGCTAAAACTCCTGAAATGGGCTCGAAAATCCAAAGCGATGGGATTCGTATCCCCCGAGGCTATAATCGAGGAGACCTCAGGCGAGGGCAGCTTTCTGCCGGCGGATATGCAGACGAATGATCACACGAATGGCCAGATGAGATCCGCCCCGGCCACTGAGGTCTGGCTGAATAAGCCCTCGCTCTCTTCGCTTCTCATTCCCATATGCAAAAAGCATGGCATCGCTCTAATCTGGTTCGACGGCCGCCCCTCCAAGGAGGCCATAGCAAATCTTTTCGCCCGTACCTGTGCCCAGACCACCATCCTTACCCTCTCCGACCTCAGCCCGAAGGACGCATTCTTCGCCCATGATCTGGCGGATTTGATCGACGGCTCAAGGCCCGTGGGGCACAGCGCAAGCATTGAGGTGAAATCGATCGGACTGGTGCCCGACCAGATTGGATTGCTGAAGATTCCCCTTGTACATGGCAATAGAGGCCAAAGGGAGGAAGAGGAACGCTACGAAAGATATCTGAAAAAATGCTCTCTCGATCCGAGAAAGGTGGCAGAGCTGGATGCCCTTGAGGTCTATTATCCCGGCGGAGTTGCCGCATATCTTGTCGATGCGCTGTCCAGATATCTGCATGGCGATATTTGATCTCTTTTTATCTTAGCAGCTCTCCATTGCTCCTCATGCCGCGCTCCCTTTGCCTTCCATTCAGCTCAGTTCGGACGCGGAAGTATTATAATAGTCTGGATCGCACTTGAACTGATATGACAGAAGTTCCGGATATCCCTCTGGACCAGATCCAGCAGCGAGTGGTGGCCATGTGGATGGGAAGCTTTTACGGCAGCAGCGGCTATGTGGCCCGGAAGCTTGGCAAGAAGGGCTTGAGGGAGTTTCAGGATATCGGAGCCCGCCAGGTTGCGGCCACCTTCAAGCAGCTGGGCCTGGACGAGCCGGAGAGCGTTGCCATGGCCATAGCCACCAATGACAAGAACCTTTTTGGAAGCCAGGTGGAGGTGGCAGAAGGGGACGGCTTCGTGGAGATCAGACGACTCCGCTGCGGCCAGATGGAGGGAGCCAAGTCTTTTGCACGGGTGGGGGCGAGCCTGATTGCCAAGGAGCACTGCAAGACCTGCATTGAATCCCACTGGCAGAAGGTGTTCTCTGAGCTGAAGATGGAGCTCGAGGTCGAGCACACCGACGAGGGATGCATAATGAGAATATCAAAGCGAGAAGCTTGAAAAAAAGCAACTGAAAGAGTTCAGTCCGAGATCGCACTAGTAATATCAGGCGGCAGATCTGGATCTGCGCTCCTCGAGCTCTCTGCTCTTTGCATCGGCCTTGGAGAGAGCCGTCTCCTTGGCCATTTCTTTTGCTTTCGTCCGCTCAGACTCGGCCTGGGACCGAAGATCTGCGGCTGAGGCCTTCGAGTCAGCAGCTGCAACATTGCGATCGGCTCTCATGCCCGCAATTTTTTCGGACTGCTCTGATCGGCTGCTTTTCAATTCCCTGCTATTCTCGATTGCCTCTGTCCTCTCTTTTTGCGCCTGATCGCGGGAGCTGGTGGCAGAGGCTTTAGACAGGGATGCAGAATCCCTTTCCTCTTGTGCAGGGGGAGAGGATTGTGCAGACGCGGAGCACTGGTCATTGCTTCCAACTTCTTTCTGAGGATCTGATGCTTGTATGGATAGGATCGCAGCCGCATTATTGCTTTTCTCTGAATTGGATGGTGCTGCAACAGCCTTTGCACTCATCGCTTCATCATTGCGTTCTGCCCGTTCCTCGGCCAGTTCGTCCTTCTTCACAGATTGGCTCTC
>NZ_DAKC01000007.1:0-2682 GCF_002496465.1 Methanosaeta sp. UBA356
TTATATGCGCCGATCGGGATTCGAACCCGAGTTTAGGCGTTGGCAACGCCTAGTGATAACCGCTACACTATCGGCGCGGCGCTTGCTGGAAGCATCCCCATCAACAACCTTCTAGTCTAAAAACATTGCGGGCAGATAGAACCCCGAAAGCCTACCACATTACTGAACACTTTATCTACCTTGAAGGGGTGCTGATTTATGGTGAATTCGCTTGTATGATGTGGTCATAGTAGGAGCAGGCCCGGCAGGGCTGACCGCTGCCATGTACTGCGCCAGAGGAGGGAAGAAGACTCTGGTTTTGGGGAGCATTTACGGCTCTCAGACCGCCATGGGTGGCCTCTATGAGAACTATCCCGGCTTTCCGGAGGGCATTAACGGCATTGAGCTCTCGGAAAGGATGCTGGCCCAGGCCCAGAGGTTTGGAGCGGAGAACCAGACGGAACTGGTGGAGAAGATCGTGAACCTGGGAGACTTCTTCCGCCTGAAGACTGAGAACTGGCAGTACGAGTCCAAGACGATCATCCTGGCCATGGGGGCCAGCCATCGCCCGATAGGGGTTCCAGGCGAAAAGGAGCTGACAGCCAGAGGGGTCTCCTATTGCGTCCATTGCGATGGTGCCTTATTCCGGAACAAATCAGTAGCGTTGGTAGGCTACGGCAATGGCGCAGCCAGAGCAATTCTCTATCTGGCCAATATCGCGAGCCGAGTCCACCTCATATCACCCAAAGAGAAGCTGGTTGCAGAGCCGGTGTATCTGGAAAGGATCAAGTCGCTCACCAACTATGCCGCCACCTTTGGCGCGCAGATTGCCGAGATCCGAGGGGAAGAGTTCGTGGAAAGCGTGGAGTTCAATGTGGGGGGAACCCCCCGTTCCCTGAAGGTGGAAGGGGTCTTCGTGGAGATGGGCATGAAGCCCAATGTGGAATTGGCAGAGAACCTTGGCCTGGATATGACCTCTGGAGGCTTTGTGAAGATCAACCGGCTCAACCAGGAGACGAGCATGCCCGGTGTCTTCGCCGCCGGGGACATGACCGGCGGACGGATGCAGGCGGCAACTGCTGTGGGTGCGGGCGCCTCCGCCGGCATCAGCGCACTGCAGTATCTCGGGTAGACGATGACAAGATCTGAGGAAAGAAGGGACCCAAGAAGGCCGGTCAGCGTATGGCGATCCCAGGATCTGGTGGATGGACGCCCTGCCCAGGCTCTGACCATGATCCTGCGCACGGTGGGATGCAGGTGGAACCGCTGCACCATGTGTGGCTATGCCGGCGAGGGCGCACCCGCTTCGGCAGACGACCTGATAATCCAGTTCGAGAGCGCCATGGAAAAGTGCTCTCCAGAGGTGACAGTGGTCAAGATCTACACCAGCGGCAGCTTCCTGGACTCTGAGGAGATGCCCGCGGGGGCCAGGATCGAGATACTGCGCCGCTTGGAGAATGCGGGGATCGAGAAGCTGATCATTGAGACCCGGCCGGAGTACGTGAACCCTGATGCGGTGGAGGAGTGCCTCTCCCACCTGCAGACCGAGTTCGCCATGGGCCTTGAGAGTGCAAACGACCTGATCAGAGAGCACCTCATCCGCAAGGGTTTTCTCTTCCAGGACTTCGTCCGCGCCTCGGAGATGGTGCACGGCCAGGGAGGAGGGGTTAAGGCCTATCTGCTCCTGAAGCCGCCCTTTCTCACCGAAGGGCAGGCTATGCGTGATGCCATATCCTCCGCGCGGGCAGCACGCCCTTATGCAGACATCATCTCCCTGAACCTGTGCAATGTCCAACGCAATACAGTGGTGGAGAGGATGTGGGAGAAGGGCGAGTATCGGCCACCATGGCTCTGGTCCGCCCTTGAAGTGTTGAAAAGCTCCCCAGGCCCTATCATCTGCGACCCGGTGGGTGCAGGCACCAGGCGGGGGCCCCATAACTGCGGCCAGTGCGATGCCGCCCTGGCGGAGGCGATCAGGAAGCATGATCTTACCCAGGATGCGAGGCCCTTCGATGATCTGCACTGCCAGTGCAAGGAAGCATGGCAGAAGCTGATGGAGCTGGAAGAGCAATCCTTCGGCACCCCACTCTGCTGAAATAGATTGAAATATCAGGAAATGGAACTAATTCATTAAGGTGAGCTAGAAATGTTTGAAAAGGTGTTGATCGCCACAGATTTCTCCAAACATGCCAAGAAAGTGATCGAATGCATCGGCGAAATGCCGGGATTGAAAGAGGTACTACTTCTCAATGTCATTTCTAGAGATCCGCTCGCCCGTGTCTGGGATCCGGTATCGGAGATAAAGGATATCGAGAAGAAGCTGGAAGAGGAGAAGAACGCCATTAAATCCCCCGGGGTAACGGTTAATGTAAAGGCGGTATCCGTTTTAGAGGGCGAGGTGGCAAGCGCCATCAATAAAGTGGCAATGGAAGAGAACGTCTCCCTGGTGGCCATGGGAGCGCGGGGAAGGAGCCTGATCATGAGCACTCTGCTGGGAAGCTCTTCACGTAATGTGCTTCGCTTCGGCAGGACGCACCTCTTGATCATGCGCTACAAGACCCTGGATGATAATACCATGGAGAAGTATTGCGCCCGAGTCTTTGCCAGAATTCTCTTCCCAACCGACCTCTCCCAGACTTCTGAGGTCGCCCTGTCCTTCCTGAAAAGCCTGAAGGGAATTGGAGAGATAGTGCTGCTCAATGT
>NZ_DAKC01000112.1:0-2975 GCF_002496465.1 Methanosaeta sp. UBA356
TCGCCCTTATTCTCGTCTCCAACCTCCTTCACCTCGTACTGCCCTCATTCAGCCGGATGGATGTCATCGCCGACATGACAATGGTGCTCGTCTTCGGCCTGGCAGCTGATCTCTTCAACACCTGGGTCACCAATGCTCAGGGGCTGAGATGGTACCTTAGCCGGCCAAGAAAGGCAGCAAGGGGGCAGAAGAGATGAGCCTGATACAAGACCTGTCTAAAGACAAGAGGGTACTATTATTCGCCTTATTCCTAGCGGCGGCGTTGATCTGTTTGGGGGCCTTCGGCCTTAAGTACGGCCTGGACCTTCAGGGCGGATCGTACCTTCAGCTCAAGCTGCAGGGGGCTATGGTCCAGGTGGATGCCGATCCTGAGAGCATTCTCCAGTACCAGTTTGCCAACAGCTCCGTGGATAGGCATGGCGACAGCTATATTGTGACCGTGCCGGGCAAGATCGATGCGACGTTGCCCACCGACGTGGGATATCTGGGCGCAGAGACGGCAGCACTTGCCAACGCCACTAAGATCACCATACCTGCTGCTCCCGAGACGATAATCATCACCTACCTGCAAAAGAACCTTGATGCTGACGTCAAGATAGTGCAGTTTGCTCCCGTCCTATATGAGATCAGGACCAACGTCACCAGGGAATCCCTTGATGCCCTTCTCGCTCCGGTAGGAGGAAAGGTGCCCATTGGCGAGGATACCTTCGTCGAGGGGCTGACCAAGGACACCGTGGAAGAGACTAAAAGGGTTCTTGACTCCAAGCTCAACCGCCTGGGGCTGCAGGACATCAGAGTGAGGATGGTGGATAACAAGTACATCCTCATCGACCTTGCGGGAATGGATGTGGCCTCAGCTCAGGATATTGTGGGCAAGCCTGGCAAGTTCGAGATCAGGATCCAGACTGAGGACAACCAGACCATGCATGTCATCTATGGAGATGCAGTTGAGTCTGTGGATATCCCCAGAGGAGATCAGCAGGGCAATTGGGGAGTGCCCTTCACCCTCTCCGAGGAGGGGGCGGCAGCCTTCCAGAAAGCAGCCATAGATACGGGCGCGGTCAAGAATCCCGAAGCTCACCCCATAACCATGTACCTGGATAAGGATCCAGTCTTCAGCGCACCCTTATCCCCAGAGCTGGCGAGCAGTCTGCAGAAGGTTCCCTCTCGCGGGTTGGAGGCGCGCGTGGGCGCCGGAGATGAGGGCTCCCAGGATGCAAAACAGCTTCAAATTCACCTGCAAGAGGGCGCTCTGCCGGTCAATGTGGAGATCGTGGGATCAGGCCAGGTATCTGCCGCTCTGGGCAAGCAGTTCAAGATCCAGATGGTCATAGCCGGTCTGATAGCTCTGCTCGCAGTTGCGGGCATGATATACTACCGCTACCGTGAGAGGAGAATAGTTCTGCCCATGCTCTTTACCTCCCTGAGCGAGGTGGCGATAATGCTGGGCGTCTGGTCCCTGGCCAAATGGCAGCTCGATCTGGCCAGCCTGGCCGGCATCATCATGGTGATAGGGACGGGCGTCGATCAGCTGGTCATCATCACCGATGAGGTGATCCGAGGAGGTGAAGCAGCGCCAGCTGCATCCGACCGGAGCATAAAGGAGAGAGCGGCGGAGGCCGCGGATAAGGCGGGCGTGGGCAAAGTGGCCGCCACCACCAGCAAGATCTATTTGAGCCGTCTGTCCCGGGCCTTTGCCATAATCCTGGGCGCAGCAGCGACGACGATCATGGCCATGCTGCCGCTTCTCTATATGGGATTCGGTGCCTTGACCGGATTCGCCCTGATCATCATCATTGGAGTGGTCCTAGGAACGCTGGTGGCCAGACCTGCCTATGGCAGAATCATAGGTTACATTCTGGGCACGCACTAGACGGAAAAGAAGTAAAATCAGGAGAGGTTATCGGCTGCAGGCCGGAAGATGGTCTGCAGGCCAAATTTTTTGCCCTATTTTTTCATCATTCCATTGATGGTGGCACCAGCGAAAGCTGCACCTATGACGATGTTCAAGAAATAGGTGATCAAGCGCCACAGGACGATGAGAGGCAGCAGCAAGGCAGGAGAGACAAAGGTGGAATAAAGGTAGCTCATCCCCAGCTCGGCTATGCCGCTGGCTCCAGGGGTCAACGGCAAGAGGCTCAATATCGCCAGGATGTTCTGGGCGGTGACTGAGAGGAGAATGCTAGGGTCCTGAGCCATACCCGCCAATAAGGCAGAGGGAACCAGAAAATCGCTAAACCAGATTAATGCCGTCATCACCACCAGTACCGGCAAACAACGCATTGTCTCTTTAGCAAGCTGAATTCCTGCGTCCCTGAATAGCCATATCTCCCGCTCTATGGTGAGGACGATGGCTCGGTTGCCGGTCTTCTTCTTGATCCACTCCATCAGACGGGCAACCCTCTTCGGCCGGATGATGAGCTGCCTGAGAAATGCCAGGAAAACCAGGAGAAAGAGCAGGAATATCGCTCCAACCTTCAGGCCGAATCCGGCGAAAAAGCCGGAGACCATGAGAAAAAAGGCCAGCGAGGTCAAAAAGAATATGCTGTCAAGTAGCCTCTCGCTTATCACCACCGCCGTCGCAGCACCATAGCTCATGCCATCATCTGCCAGGACCTTGATTCGCAGGGGCTCTCCTCCAGCAGAGGATGGAGTGATAGCGGCAAGGAAGTTCGAGGCCAGGGTGCATCTGAAGGAGAGAGGGAAGGCTATTTGGTGGCCGGCCATGGATGCAAGCAGCTTGAGCCTGAGAGCGTAAAGCATCCAGGAGAGCACGTGAAGGGCTACCGCCAGAAAAAGGAACCACCCGTTGACCCGGGAGATCAACTCCCAACTTATGTCAGCATCGGTATAATAGAGAATGAAGATAATGGAGGCCAGGCTCATCAGAGCTGCGAACAATGTGGCCTTCAATCTCTCATTCATCAATTGGAAGGTAGATCTATTCTGTAAATACTTATTGACTCGAAGATCTC
>NZ_DAKC01000112.1:3240-3717 GCF_002496465.1 Methanosaeta sp. UBA356
GGCCAGGAGTACTTCTCTTCCACCGCCATTCTGCCCTTCCGGCCGAGGTTCATCCTCAGGTTCGGGCTCTCATGCAGCTCGAGTATCATCTCGCCCAGCTCCTCGGGGCTGGAATAGATCATTCCCCCCTCTCCTGCCACCTCAGCCACCCCAGGAGTTTTGAAAGCCAGGACGGGAGTCTCGCAGGCCATGGCCTCGAGAAGGACGATGCCAAATGCCTCCAGGCGGTTTTGGGTGGGGAGGACCAGAACCTCGGCATGAGAGAGGGTATCGATGAACCGGGACCGATCCAGCCTGCCGGTGAACCTGGCCCTGATCTTGAGCTTTCTGGCCATCTCCTCCAGGCGGCTTCGGTCGTAGCCATCCCCTACAAGGACCAGTTCTAGGTCGGCCTTCTTCTGCACCTCGCTCATGGCCTGGATTAGGGACTCGATTCCTTTGTAGTGCAGCAGCCTGCCAGCATAGAGAACATAGCCC
>NZ_DAKC01000112.1:4046-8299 GCF_002496465.1 Methanosaeta sp. UBA356
CGGATGATCTTCCTGTTCACCCCCTCAACCGCTGCCCCAACGGGTCGAGGGAGATAGTGTCCATTCAGGTTCCCCGGGATCACCACATCGTTATGGTAGGTGACCACATGAGGAGACGAATCTCTGAGCATGAAGGCAAACAGGGGGCTGGGCACATGGCTATGATATATGTCCGCATCAAGGTTGGGCCGCTTGATGGGAATAGGAACATAAAAAAGGTCGATGCTGGGAATGCGGACGAATCCGTTATTCCATCTTCCGCATGACGAGGCCACAGTTACCTGGTGGCCCCTCTTCGCCAGGCCGTCGGCCAGGTCCTTCACATGATACTCAACCCCGCCCAGATGAGGGGGAAAATAGGGAGATACCTGAATGATCTTCATGGATTGGAGCGGATATTGGGAGTACAACGAACTTAAAGCTAATGCAATTCAGCTATGTATCAGCCACCTTTAGCATGATGTCAGAGGAGCTATATTCAGTATCTCCTGAGGCATTAAAGCCCCTCTGGCTCATCAGCAGGTCTATCTGTTGATCTATGGAGGTCTTGAGGCGGAAGCTTTTCGCCAGAGAGTTATCGAATGAATACTCGGATGCGTGGCGGCCATCCCTGACCAGGACGGTGATCTGGTAGTCGCCCGCGGAGAGGCCCCGGGTCGACCAGCTCCAGCTATTCGACTCTGACCATCTAATCATATCCTTTCCTCCAAGCTGGAACTTGTATAGGATGGGATCGTTGTCCGGGTCCATGGCCTCCGCCTTCCAGACGATGGTCTCCCCCAGAACCCGAGGGCTGGAGAGATCCGGCACAAGGCTTGAGAGGACGGGAGGCAGATTTTTGTCCATTAATGTGAATTCAGCATCTATTGAGCCATCGAAAGAGTCCGTAGGAGCGTGCTTGCCGTCCCTGGCCAGGACAGTGATCCTATGCGTGCCGGGGGGAGCATCAGATGTGTCCCAGGTCCAGGAAGAGGAAGAGGACCAGCCGGTCATATCCTGGCCATCGAGGAGGAACTTGTAGGATAGCTCGTCTCCATCAGGATCTGCAGCTCTGGCAGTCCAATTTATGATAGCGTCTGTTTCGAGTGGACTGATTGCATCCGGCTTCAGCTCTGCGAACATCGGGATCTGATTGAGGGATGCAGTGGAGGATGCGCCCGCGGGAACATCTGCTGGCTTTGATGGATCTTCAGGAGAGCTTACAAGAAGAGGAGTTGAGGATTCTGCAGACGATTCGATCGGAGAGCCTATTGTCGATTCCTTCAGGGCGTAAGGCCGATTCATCTCGCAGTCAAAGGAGTTCTGGCTGGCATGAGAGCCGTCCATTATCTGAACGGTGATCTTATGATCTCCTGCCATCACTCCAGAGCTATTCCATACCCAGGAATTCGATGGCATCCAGCCGGTCATATCCTGGCCATCGAGGAGGAAGCGGTATGATATCTCATCCAGGTCTGGATCTGCTGCGCTGGCGGTCCAGGTGATCAGGGATCCCTGTGGGCTGGGGCTCTTCCGGTCAGACTCCAGCTCCCTCAGAATGGGTGGCTGGTTTTGTTCCAGGATGACCATGGTGGCATTCAAAGAGCTATCAAATGAGTCCGACGGTGAATGAAGGCCATCCATAGCCTGGACGGTGATGACATATTCGCCCGCGGGCAGATAATGCGTGAGAAAGCTCCAGCTGCCGGATCTGGACCAATTTTTCATCTCTTCACCATTGAGGAGGAAGCGATAGAGGATCCTGTCACCGTCCGGATCTATAGCCTCTGCTCTCCAGATGATCGCTGTGCCCTTTGTCTGAGGGCTGGGCATGCTCGATTGGAGGCTCTGCAGAACCGGCGGATGGTTGATAATGGAATCTCCTTCTGCGGGCTGACCGGGGATGGTGCCGTACCTTGCTGGATTCTTGGCCGTGTTGACATCTTCTGGCACGGGATTTATCTGTTCATCTGACGCTGCAGATGAGGACAGATTAGCAGAGGAAGATGTGGATAGATTTGTAGATAGGAAGATGGATGAGGACACATTCTCAGGGCCAGATGCATTATCAGGGAGGACTGAAATCTTAGATGCCGCCTGATTCGTGGAATTTGAGCTGGAGAGGGATTCAGCCTCCTCGGGATAAGGGCTTTCCTCAGAGGTTATGCTGCTGGCCTTGGGCTGGGCTTTTATCTCGCCGCTGCTCGCATCAGTCGGCTCAGTGACTGCACCGGTCTCGACAGCAGCCTTTGCTGGCGGCGGATATTCTGTCGTCTCCGTGGCATTCTTTTTTTCCGTTTCAGTTGCAGCGGATTGTGGCTTTGATTTGGCAGAAGAGGAGCTGGAGGCTGCAGATCCGCTAACCTGGGCGACAGAGCTGCCACCGCCTCCGGCACTCAGGACTGTGACCTTTGTCTTCTCTTCAAATGAGACTGGCAAGCCGTCAGAGCTCGCCATTGATTCGTTTGTGCTGTTTTCCATTTCTTCCTGATCCTCGGACTGATCATCAACTAGATCGACCAGAAGATGCTCAGATTTGCAGGGGGCAGTGCTGTCCCCTTCTTTGAATAGGAGGAGATCAAGCCTCTGCTGTCCTGGCTGTCCCTCAAGCACAAAGCCCAGCATGCTCTCCCAGGTCTCATTATCAGCCAGACGCAGGCCTTTGACGAAGATGGTGGAATTGTCAAAGACCAGCCGGAGGGAGTAATTGACCGGAATGCCTTCATGGTTGTCGATCCTCGCCCGCGCTTCCAGGTCGCGGCCAGCGGCAAGAGTCGTGTATTGCCCTTCGGATGAATCGCCAAGCTCGCTCTTCGGCCAGGTGACTTCCAGATCGGTATGGCCCTTGGGAGAGGATAAGAAATTCATGCCAGGTTGATAATGATAAAAGGCCAGGGCCAGACCAGCCAGAACGAGGACTGCGGCCAGGGCGATCAGAAGAGGGCCCCGGGAGGAGACGAAGCCTGATGAGATGCGGCCAGATGTCCTGCGACTGCGATAGCTCCTCTTCGCTCCGATCACAAACCTCCTGTTGCGAGGTATAGCCGACCAGCGGAGATAGGATAGGGCGGCAAGAAATAGCACAAGAAAAGAGAGAATAGTGGCCAGGGATGCCGCCTGGAGCCCCCTGGGGGTAAGATACAGAATCAGACTGATGAGCCCTGCCAATAACAGAGAGGCCCCCAGAGAGAGGAGAAGGCGTCTATTCAAATCCAGGTCGCCGGCGGCTGGAAAGAGGGAGAGGACTGCGAGGTAGCCGGGTATCAGTATCACCAGAGCTAAAGCAAGATATGAGGCTGCCTCTTTCAGTGGTGGAGCAAAAAGATTAGCCAGAGCAATCGCTGATAAAGAGATCAGAATGGATGCGATAAGGTACCAGGGAATCTGCCTGGCAGTCCTCAAATCATTATCCCTCCTTTAATAAAGCCTGGAAGTCCATTTGGCAACAAGCAATAAAACCTTTTTCCTTGAATTCTTCATAACTCGATCTCGATTCCCACCGGGCAGTGGTCGGAGCCATAGACATCATCGAGGATAAAAGCCGATTTCACCCGATCACGCATGCTTAAAGAGACGAAGAAGTAGTCGATCCTCCAGCCAACATTGCGCTCGCGAGCCCTGGTTTTCATATCCCAGAAGGAGTATTTTTCCCCTTCAGGATGAAAGAGGCGGAAGGTGTCCAGGAAGCCGTGCTCTATCAATCGGTCGATCCAGGCCCTCTCCTCCGGAAGGAATCCTGATATCTTCTCATTCGGCTTGGGCCGAGCGAGATCGATCTCCTTATGGGCGGTGTTAACATCGCCGCAGATCACAATATCTCTGCCCTCGGCCACAAGCCGGTCCATGAGATCGAGGAACAGATCATAGAACCTCATCTTATAGCTCAACCTCTCCTTTGAGGCCTTACCGTTGGGGAAGTAGACATTGAATAGCAGAAAATCCCCATAGTCGGCAACAATCGCCCTCTGTTCATCATCAAAGCCAGGCAAGCCCAATGAATACTCCAGGCTCAGGGGTTTGGTCTTAGTGAAAAGGGCCACTCCATCCCGCCCCTTCCTGGCGCCCGGACTGAAAAACGATATGTATCCGGGGAGGCCTTTGAGCTCTTTTGGAATCTGATCCTCTGTCGCCTTGATCTCCTGGAGGCAGAGCACATCGGGACGGTCTTTAAGAAGCCAGTCCACAAAACCCTTCTTATAGATGGCTCTCAAGCCGTTCACATTCCAGGACAGAATTCTCATGGATGGCATTCTTTCCCCTCAAATGAGAGTTAT
>NZ_DAKC01000076.1:0-21381 GCF_002496465.1 Methanosaeta sp. UBA356
GATTAGTTTTTCGAAACCCTCAGGAGAGAAAAAAGGATAAAGAAAGGATGCTCTTCGCTGTATCAAGTGGGTAGCAGGATAATTAATCCTGGTGGAATACGGAATAAAACCGCAGAGGCGCAGAGCGCACGGAGGACGAACGAACGGAGACGACTATTTGCTCAGAAATATGCTATTTTTTTCAAGTGCTGGTAATAAGATAAATTTCCATGTCTCTGCGAACTCTGCGTCTCTGCGGTTAATATTCGTAGCCGAATATTCAAACACGTGGTAGTTACGGAATAAAACCTCAGAGTCACAGAGCGCACAGAGGATCATGAAAAAATGTCGAATTCCTGTGACTTTTGCACGAACCCACACCAAACAGCGAGGAGCCAATCATATACCCTTGCCCTGGTGTCCAGGTAGATCTCAAAGCAGCCTGGTGGCCTCGCGTGGCCTGGGGGTCTTGACCACCAGGATTCGAGTGACGCTATTGCTCTCGTTCATCCAGCGGTGGGGAATCTTTGCCGGGCTCTCAATCAAGGTGTCCGCCCCTGCAACCGCTTTCTCCTCGCCGATCTCCACCACCCCAACTCCTTCCAGGACATAGAATATCACATCCACCGGAGTGATGTGCTTTTTCAATGACTCACCAGGCTGCAGGGTTATATGCACTACCTGGGCGCTCTCGGTATCGCTGATGCTCCGGGCATCCACCCCATGGGGATTGGGCTTGCTGGATACGTCTTTGACCTGCACGATCTTCATAAGTGTCTTATATTCACCCCATCTGGCATAAGCATTCCCCTGTATGCGGCTTTGGCCCATGCATTCGCCAGATCATGCGACCGCTATTCACCTCCCAAATGAATAACTAATCGCATTCTCCGAGCAGACATCAACACAGCAGCCGCAGAGGATGCATTCGCTGTTTTCCATGATCCCCTGACGGACCATGAGGTTTACATCAAGGCTCATGGGACATGTTGCCGAGCACCTTCTGCAATTCGAACAGCGGCCTGCATCGGATGAGAGTTGCAGCGCAGGCCAGCGGAAGAGGTCTCGGATCTTCCTTCCGGTGATGAGAATCACGGCGATCGGGCAGAAGTAATGGCAAAAGGCACGCTTGCCGGCTAGCAGGGCAAAGGCGGTGAAAAAAGCGATCTGCACAAAGAATATCGTGTACGATCCCTGTTGTGCAATTGATATGCCCTGATCGGTATAATAAAAGAGGTCGATGGTTTTCAGCCCTCCTGCAGAGCGAATTGCAGAGATGAGTGGGATAAAAAGTATGAAAAGGAATATCGGATATTTAAGCAGGTTCATCCTCCCTGTTCGAACATTTTTATCATTTAGGAGAATATAAATTTCCTGCAAGCCCCCTCCTGGGCAGAGCCATCCGCACCACAGCCTGCCCAAAAGAAGCGAGCTGATGAAAAGGAGAACGAATACGATAAGGCCGCCAGTGGCAACTCCTTGTGATGCACCCCGGATAATTACCGGACAGGATATATAAACAAAGGTGGCGGGCAATAGCACGAAAGAGAGGATGATCATCGCCCTCCTGATCTTTTGTCTGGCCGGGAATTTAATCATAGAATTTATATAACCTGCTTTTTGACAACGGTGTCCGACAGCTTATTGAAGAGGCGCTGCCTCTTTCCCCGAAAGGCAAATAGGCCGATCAGGCAGTCGACGGGGAGGAGAAAGGCCTTGCCAAAGGACTGCAGAGCCGAATCCCTAAAGCCGATGGCCTCTCCATAAGGGCCGACCACCACGATATTGAGCAGCATCTTTCCCAGGGATTGCCCACGGTATCCCTCCAGCGCTGTCCAGTAGACGAAAATCAGACCGGACAGCATCAGCATTGCGTCCAGATGCATTGGATCGATCCCAAGGACCAGGACTACTCTATGCCATATGAGTCCCATGAGCAGAACATCGATCAGCCAGGCCCAGAAGCGATCACTCCAGCTGGCCAGCACCAATTCATCCAATCCGGTCTCCTCCTTCAGCTATGCGAGATTCAGACCTTTTTCTGCCTCTTCTTGTAGATATAGCCACCAACAGCAATCAAGATAATAAGCGCCAGAGCTGCTGGCAGAAGAAGAGACTGGGCGGCAGGCTCAACCTTTACCGGTATTTTCATGCTCTCAGAGATCACTGTGTCTCCATTGACATCAGTATACTTGATCTCGCTGCTTATGCCATAATCCTTTGCTGTAGCATCGGAGTCGACGTCCATCCGGAAGAGGACAGTGGTCTCATTTCCCGGATCCAAATTTCCTATGAAGGCCTGATCATCGGTGGAGGAGAAGGGCTTGAAGATGGAAAGCCTGGCTACAGCATCCCTTACGGGATCCTCGCCGATATTCTTGTAGGTGGCATGGATCTCCTGCTTCTTGCCCCCGGCTAAAAGCTCAGCAGTGGTGTTCTGGATCACGAAGTCCGCCTGCTTCTTGACCCGGATGGTGACGGGCACTGTCTGGTTGGCCTTCTGGTAAATATAAGAGACCCGGTAGTTGGAGAAGGTGGATGTGCCCCCCTCGGTTACTAACTTGGAGGCATAAACCCGAACGTTATCCTGATAGTCATAAGTCATATTCAAGTGGAGTGGATACTCTCCGGCCGGAGCATGCTCCCCTATCTTGATGGTGAACTTGAGAGGAGACTGAGTCTTGTCCCCGGACTTGAGCGACTCGACCACCTGGTCGCCTGACTTCACCTCGATCTGAGGGGCCTGGGAGATCAGGGTGGCGGTGACCCCCAGAGCGGTAGGCTTCTTGTTCTCCTCCTCCAGCTCTGCGCTGGCGAGGGCATACTCCTTGGAATTCTGGGGCATCTGGTCCTGCTTGAAGCCTATGATCCTGCCGTAGTTGGTCAGATCAAGATAAAGGGTGACGGTATCCCCCCGCTTAAACTCATCTGTGCCGGAGATGCTCGCGGATATGTCCGGACTGCCGTACATGGTATAGTAATTGTCCCCGCCAAGCTCCAGGGGTATGTAGGTGTTCTGGGCTAATACCGGAGCCAGGAGGATGAACATAGAGGCCAGGGCGATGGCATACTTAATTTCCATTGATTCTTCTCCATCTTTGATTGTTGATCAGTGCAATTGCTCTCTTCATTTCCAGTTTTGCATTCTCTAATACTTCACGCTGAACTTCCATTCTAATGGCCAGGACTACGAACACGGTGAAGGTGGTGACCAAGGCGAGCACGACCGACATCACCGTGACCACTCCGAAGTTGCTGATTATGTTGAAGGGAGAGGCGATCAGAGCGCCAAAGCCGAAGATGACCGCCATCCCCGATGCCACCAATGCAGAACCTATGCGGTTGGCTGTGATCTTCAGGGCATCGATGGGATTGCCCACATTCTCCAGCTCTTCATAGAAGCGCTCCATCATAAGTATAGCGTACTCCGAACCCACCCCCAGGACCAGAGCGCCCAGTGTGGCGGTGAGGGGGGTGTACTTCAGCCCGCCGTAGTACATGACCAGCCCCATCCAGCCTATCACTACCAGCATGGGCAGCACTGGCAAGAGGGCCCGGATCAGGTCCCGGTAGATCAGCAGCAGCAGGACGAAAATCAGGAACAGGCCGAGCAGGGACATCTCCACCCTCCCCTCTGTCAGGGCATCCATGACCGTGGTCATCAGCACCGGCTGGCCGGTGATCCGGACGGAAACTCCGGGCGGTGGGGTATGCCAGGCCAGGTCATCCTCATAGGACCGGACCAGACGCTCCATCCCTTCCGTTCCCAGGTTGAGCTGGGCATTGCCTATATTCACATCTATTATCGCCAGGTTGTGGCCGTTGAGGTATGCGCTGCTAACTGAAGAAGGCAGAGAGGCGATGATCTCCCTGGCCCGGGTGGTGTCGCCGGGCAGCTCTCCCCCATTGGCCGATTTGATATAGGTGGCAATGCTGGTGGCCCTCTCTGTCCGGTCCTCTCTGGACCTCATAAGGTAGCTGCCAAACTCGTCCATCCATTTGAGGTTCTCAGGATCGGTGACATCATCGGCCTGGATCAGGAACTTGATTGAGTCCGTTCCCCCATAGACATCTTTCATATGCTTCAGGTCGATCAGCGGCGGCAGGTCCGCGGGGATATAGTTCTGGGAATTCGTCTCTATGGGGACCAAAATGTCAGCATAATTCCCCGCCAGGGCCAAAAGTAAAGCCAGTGCCAGCACCGCCTTCCACCTCTCAATGCAGAAGGTGGCAGTGCTCTCGATGAAAGCACCAATTGGCGAGCCATTCTCAGAATGGGCTGCTGCCATCTTCTTTCGGGGCAACCTCTTCTCGGACTGATAAAGGATGGTCAGGTTCACAAAAAGGGCGGACAGGTAGCACATGACCAGGCCGATCATGCACATCTTTCCGAAGTCCTGGGTCGATGGGACGGAGGAGCTGAGAAGGGAGAAGAAGCCCGCCTCCGTTACCGTCAGGGCGACGAGCACCGGGATTGCCACATATTTCACCGTTCTCGTCGATGCTTGCAGAACGGATTTGCCTTTAGACAATTCCTCATCTATCCGGTTATGAAACTGTATAGCATAGTCTATGCCAATACCTATCATGATGGGAAATGCGGCGAATGTGGTCATTCCCATGCGAATATGGAGGAGGCCCATGGCACCCAGGGTCCAGACGATCCCCAGTAAGACCACTGGCAAGGGGAGAAGCGACCACCTGACATGCCGGAAAAAGAGCAGCAGGGCTACTATCATCAGCAGGCCACACAGGGCGAGGATCTGGCCGTTGGTGCTGTTCATCATCTGCACGATTGCCGCCTGGAAGGAGGGGTCGCCGGTAATGGTCACGCCGTATCCCGAGGGGAATTCTGCATAGTCCACTGCTTTCTCTATTTCCAGAAGGAGCTTGTTTCGCTGCTCTTCGGTTAGGGTGGAGGTGGTGGGCATGCCAATGATGATTCGGGTGTGGCCGCGATCCGGCATCAGATGGGCAATGGAGGTGCCTGAATTTGCCAGGATCTCGTCAATCCTCTCCTGAGAGGGGATTTGCCGGATGCCCGTCCTCTTGTATTCCTCGTCCGCTATCCAGTCGGCTGCGCTCTGGACGCCCAGAACATGCTCCACCTGATGCATATGATCTGAAAATCGCAGGATGGCAGACAGAACCTCGGCCCCTGCTACGTCATCGCCCTCGATGAGTATCATATTGCCATCAGAGCCGAAGTTTTCCAGGTAGAGGTGATCGTAGAGCTGATAGAGGGCGGAGTCTTTTGAGACGAATGCCTCGGTGGTCATGCCCTGGCTCTCGATCTGCTGGGCATAGTGAAGTGAGACCAGTGTCAGGAGAACTGCTGCCACGATGATTATCACAGGATTGCCGGTAATCCATTCTCCCAATCGCTCCAGGTCAGCCATGGCAGTGAAACCCTCTATCCGGATTTTTTCGAACGAACCAAATTATTGCGATATACTTAAGCTTTGTGTCCTATTCGGAAGCTTAATCTTGGATGAGCCCCCGCACTTTGGGCATGAAGCTGGAGTTCCATGGAGCGGCTGGAGGGGTTACAGGCTCGCATATGGTCCTCCACGCCCGGGATCTCCGAATCGGCATAGATGCAGGCCTATTTCAGGGTGGCGATACCGATCGGAACCAGGATGGCTTTGGCCATGATCCCAATCGACTGAAAGCGATGATTCTCACCCATGCCCATGTCGACCACAGCGGCAGGATTCCTCTTTTTATCAACGAGGGATTCAAGGGCTCAGTCTACTGCACCCATGCCACAAGAGACCTCTGCCAGATCATGCTCCAGGACTCCGCCCACCTGATGGAAGAGGCGGCGGAAAGGGAACGCCGCCATGCCCGCGATATGAAAAGGCCTCCTCGCCCGCCTCTATACACCAGAGGGGATGCTGAAAGGGCAGTGCGCCAGTTTAGATCCTTAGACTACTCCAAGAGATTTAATATCGGGGACATATCTGTTCGATTCAGTGATGCAGGCCATATCCTGGGCTCAACTATTGTTGAGATGGATATTGGCAAAAAGAGGCTGGTCTTCAGCGGAGACCTGGGCCGGCCGGACACCCCCATCCTCCGTGATCCCCAAAGGGTGGACGAAGCCGACTGGCTGGTGCTCGAGTCCACCTACGGTGATCTGGATCACGAGAGGATGCCTGACCGGGGAAAAAGGCTATTTGATATCGTTTTGGAGACTGTGGATCAAGGCGGGAATGTGATAATCCCGGCATTCGCCATAGGTAGGACCCAGGAGATCCTCTATGAGCTGAATCCCTTTGCAGAAGCGGGCAAGCTCTCCGGGGTGAAATGCTTCGTAGACAGCCCCATGGCCATCTCCGCCTCTGAGATCTACCGCCGCCATCCGGAATGCTTCGATGAGGAGACCCTCGGCCTCATAAGCAGGGGTGACAGCCCACTGGAGTTTCCGGGAATGGAGTATGCCCTCTCCAGGGATAAGTCAAAGGCGATAAATGAGCTGAAGGAACCGCATATAGTCATCTCAGCCAGCGGAATGTGCACCGGTGGAAGGGTGCTCCATCACCTGATGCAGAACATCGAGCGCAAGGAGAGCACAATACTGTGCGTCGGCTATCAGGCAGAGGGAACCCTCGGTCGAAGGATGCTTGACGGCATAAAAAGCGTGCAGATAATGAACCACGAGTTCGATGTACGGGCAAGGATCGAATCGATGGACGCATTCTCCGCTCATGCCGGCAGAAGCGAGATCCTGGAATGGCTGCGCGCTTTTCGGAGCTTTCCTGGCCAGGTATTCCTCAACCATGGGGAGGAGCGTGCCGCAGAGACACTGGCTGAGGCCATCAGGAGCGAGTTTGGCGCTCGTGTCAGCATTGCAAAGATGAATCAGAGCTTTAGCTTATAAGGCAAAAGCCTATTTATCAATGAGGCTATTATAAGCTATGGGGTGCTAAGATGAAAGTAACCTATACCAATAAGAAAGGAGAAAAGGTTGAGCAGAAGTTCGATACTGAGGACGAGGGCAAGAAGCTTAAGGAGAAGCTGAAGTCGCAAGGGGTAACAGACGCGAAATGGGAGTGGTAGTGGCCAAAGACTGGCTGGAAAATGCTAATTCTATGAGCTTGATCTCATTCCACAATTTTTTTGAATCGGCATGCTGAATTGTGTTCCCCCAAATTCATAGTTCGTGTGGTGCTTATATCACTCATTTTTGTAAAAATTAATTACAGACTAGTCCTTAAAGTGCCGGTTTTATTCTTGAGATCCAATATCCGGGCGCTAATCATCCACTATCTTTAAGTAATGGTATTGTACATTATTGTTAATAGCATTTTGCTCAAACAGGCTTTGAAATTTGCATCTGAAATGAATGGTGATCTTATGAGAATAAGCGATCAGGTAACTCAGATCTTTGGACCTATGAGTTCCAATATCTTTAGTGCTTTGATCATCCTTGTTGTGGGGTGGATCGTAGCTTTGATTGTCAGCTCTCTCATTGGCAAAGCGCTGCGTCGCACTGCAATGGATGAAAAAATAGCCCGGGTGGCAGTGGGCGAGGAAAGGGCCAGATCCATAGACTCGAATCGATGGATTACTCGGATAATTTATTATGTTCTACTGTTTTTTGTTATAGTGGCATTTTTCGAGACTCTGGGCCTAACTCTGGTTGCTCAGCCATTAAACGAGATGCTAACGGTGGTCTTCGCCTATATCCCCAAGCTCTTTGCCGCTCTATTGATAGCGATCGTCGCTATCGTCTTGGCGATGGTTCTCAAGAGGGTGGTATTGACAGTTCTTCGATCTGCAAACATCGATGAGGACATAGGCAGCAAGGCCGGGCTGGAGAGAAAGGAGATGCCATTGAGCCAGACCATTGCCGAGATAGTATTCTACCTTGTGCTCCTCCTCTTCCTGCCCATGGTCCTCAATGCACTCTCTTTGGGCGGGCTTCTCGAGCCCCTGCAGGTGATGATGGCCAAGATGCTTGGCTTCCTCCCCAATCTGCTGGCAGCAGCAGCTATCCTCCTCGTCGGCTGGTTTCTCGCCCGCATCGTGCAAAAGATCCTCACCGGCCTGCTGCTGGCAGTCGGCTCGGAGAGGCTGAGCGAGAAGGTGGGCCTTTCTCGGGTTCTGGGAGAACGAGGGCTGGCCGGCTTGATCGGCCTGATCGTCTATGCCTTGATACTGATCCCCGTCCTCATGGCAGCCCTCCAGGCCCTGGACCTGGTATCCGTCACCCAGCCCTTATCCAATATGCTCAACCAGATACTAGCTGCCCTTCCCTCAGCCTTCGGAGCCATTTTGATCCTGGCCATCGCTTATGTGCTGGGAAGGATTGTGGCAGAGCTGGTCACAAACCTCCTGGCGGCAGCGGGATTCGACTCCATACTGGTCTGGCTGGGCCTGGGAAAGGAGCCGGCAGAAGGAGAGAGAAAGCCCTCCCAGGTGGCAGGCTATCTGGTGCTGGTAGCAATAATGCTTTTTGCCCTGATAGAGGCATTCAGAATACTCAACTTCGCCCTGATGGCAGATCTGATCTATGAGTTCATAGTCTTCGCCGGCCGCGTTCTGGTGGGACTGGTGATACTTGCCACTGGCATTTACCTGGCCAATCTGGCCTATGACACAGTGATGGCCAGCAACACCAGCCAGGCGAAGATGCTTGCCGGTGCGACCAGGATTTCCGTATTGATATTCTCCGGAGCCATGGCCCTGAGGCACATGGGACTGGCAAATGAGATCATCAACCTGGCATTTGGACTGCTGCTGGGCGCCATCGCTGTGGCCGTGGCCCTGGCGTTCGGACTGGGTGGAAGGGAGATCGCCGCCAGAGAGATTGATAAGTGGTTGAAGTCGATGAAATGAGCTTGCCTCAAATTGAACGAGAATCCTGGGAAAAGAGTGGCATAACCTGCCCTTTTCCCACGATTTTTGATATTATGACCCGGGCTTTTAATAGAAACGATTTAGTAATCAAGAAGAGATCATGGGATTCTATGTTTGGATCCAAAGATCATCTCACCACGATAGACAACCACCTCTACATCGAGGACGTCGACTGCTGCCGTCTGGCCGCGGAGGAGGGCACTCCACTGTACGTCACCTCCGAGAGGAGGCTGCGAGAGAACATCCGCCGCTATCATAGAGCATTTCCCGATGCAGAGAAATATTTCGCGGTGAAGGCCAATGGCAATCTGGCCATTCTGCAAGTCGCCGCCCAGGAGGGAATGGGGGCAGACATATTCTCTGCCGGGGAGCTTTCCCTGGTTCGCCTGGCTGGCATTCCCAGGGATATGATCCTCTTCAACGGCAACTCCAAGAGCGAGAAGGATCACGTAGCTGCCCTCCAGGCAGGGGTTCGCATCTCCGTGGACTCCAATGAAGAGCTGGAGCACCTGGCCAGGACCGCCCGTAACCTGGATTCAGAGGCTGAGATCCTCTTTCGGGTCAACCCCAATGTATCGCCAAAAACCCATCCCAAGATCGCCACCGGCCTGAGATCCTCAAAGTTCGGCATTCCCGCGGAGCAGGTGGCCGGGACCTATAAGAGGGCGATGGAGCTTGAAGGGGTAAAGCCAGTGGGACTGCACTGCCATATCGGCAGCCAGATTCTGGATACCGCTCCCTTCGCCGAGGCAGCGGGAAGGATGATGGACATCACCAGGGCAGTGATGGCAGAGGGCGGGAATGTGGAAAGAATAGACCTGGGGGGAGGCCTTGGCATCCAGTACCAGCCAGACAGCCCTGCCCCCCTGCCCTCGGATCTGGCAAAGGCCATTTTGCCGGTAATCCAGGATAGCTGCCGGGATATGGGAATCTTCCCTCAGCTCATTTTGGAGCCGGGCAGGAGCATAGTGGCGGACAGCACTATCATGCTCACGGGAGTCAATGTGGTCAAGAGGGCGCATGTCAACTTCGTGGCAGTGGACGCCGGCTTCAACGTCCTCGCCCGGCCCATGCTCTATGACTCCTATCATCATGTGCTGGCGGCCAACCGTGCGGAAGAGCAGGGAGAGGAGACCTATACCATCGTCGGCCCGATCTGCGAGACCGGCGATGTGCTGGCCCGAGACCGCCGTCTCCCTCGCCTGGTGCGGGGCGATACCCTGGCCTTCCTGGATGCTGGTGCCTATGGCTTCTCCATGGCTTCCCAGTATAACGGCCAGCCGAGACCGGCAGAAGTTATGGTCTCTGAGGACCGCTGGGAGCTCATCCGGCATAGAGAGGATGAGAGCGCTCTATTGGCCGGGCAGACCATCCCATCCCGGCTGATGTGGTAGGGGAATATGAAGGCAGATCCGTTGGTTGCGGCAGATAGGATAAAAGGGATGATTGAGCCGCTGCTGCAGGGCCAGTTCTCTTCGGGCCTGGGCAAGGTATTGGTCTATGTGCAGTCGGTGACCCGGAGCCTGGATTCCTCTCGAGCCGCTCTGAGAGCATTAGAGGAGAAGAGAACGGGAAGTCTGGATACCAACTATGACGATTGGGAGAAGAGGAGAGCGGCCATAGAGCAGGCTTATGGCAGGGGTCTGAAAAACTCCATTGGTTTTGCCCGCCGCAACCTGGATTCTGCGCAGCTGCAGGCTCTGGAGGAGCTGGTGCGGCGCCCCCGCCTGGCCAGCAGAACAATTCTGGAGAAGAGGGCTCTTGCCCTGCAAAAGAGCTTCGACCGGATGGACGATCCCGCAGCGGGCATGCTGGAGCACTATACGAGCACCTCCGATCCGCTTAACAAGTATCTGGTGGCCGGCCCCTGGGGCCACGAGTACCTGCAAAAGAGGAAGATCGATCCTGGGGGGTATGACCTCGCTCTCTGCAGGCTATTGGGCTGCCAGGATACTGTGGCAGGCAGAGTGGTGATGAGCTATGCATCCATCTGCCAGGCGATCGATGAGCTGGAGGCAGTGGCACAGGGTGCTCTGGATTGAATTCTCTGGATCATCTCATCTACTGCAGCAAAAGGTAATATAATCCTAAAGAGAGACTTAACTGGTAATTGGAGGTGATGCGGCTGCTGGAGATTGAAGATCTGTCGGTCAGCATTGGCAGTAAGCAGGTTTTGAAGAACTTCAACCTTAGGATAAACAGTGGTGAGACCCATGCCCTCTTCGGCCCCAATGGGACGGGCAAGACCACTCTCTTGAATGTCATAGCCGGTATTCCCAGGTACACCATCGATAAAGGGCGCATTATATTTAAAGAAAAGGATATCACTCACATGTCCATGGACGAGCGGGCGCGCCTGGGAATAGGCATGGCCTTTCAGCGGCCGCCGGCCATTCGCGGCCTGAGGCTCAAAGACCTGATCACGATCATCAATCCCCAGGCAGACACCGAGTCCATTCTCAAAAAGATGGACTTTGAGGCCTTTGCGGAGAGGGATGTTAACCGCGGCTTTTCTGGCGGAGAGGTCAAGCGCTCGGAGATGGTTCAGCTTTTAGCCCAGCAGCCGGACCTGGTGATGCTGGATGAGCCCGATTCTGGGGTGGACCTGGAGAACATCAAGCTCATAGGAGATGCCATAAACCAGCTCACTCAGAAGGATCAGCGACCAAGCTACCGGACGAAATCGGGGATCATTATCACCCACTTCGGCCATATCCTGGATTATATGAAGGCAGACCGGGCCCATGTCATGCTGGGCGGTGCGATCGTCTGCAGCGGAAATCCGGGCGAGATCTTGGAGCAGATAAAGAAAAGCGGATACGAGGGTTGTGCGGGGTGCGCATGTCAAGCATAGAGGAGAAGGCCCGCAAAGCGCGAGATAAGAAGGCGCTCTTTGGTACCGATATAAACCTGGAGAGCTACCAGTCCGATGCCAAGCCCCAGAGCGCTGTCGATGATGCACTGGATCTGCCCAATGTGGTAAAGAAGGCAGCTCTGGACGTGGGCGTGACCCTGGATGACGAATCCTCCGGGGCTTATGTGCAGATGGATCAGACCCCTGTAGTGGCCAAGTCCCTCTACGAAGGGGTGGAGATCATGGATATCGCCTCTGCCCTGAAAAAGTACGACTTCCTGCAGGACTACTGGTGGAAGCTGGTGGCCGCGGACGCAGACAAGTACACGGCAGATGTGGCCGAAGCCCCTCCGGCAGGCTTCTTCATCCGCGCCAAGAAGAACATGAAGACCATCTTTCCGGTGAAAAGCTGCCTGTATCTGGGCTCCACCAATCTCAACCAGCGGGTGCACAACATCGTCATCGCCGAGGAGGGCTCTGAGCTGCATGTGATCACCGGCTGCACCACCCCCGCCCATGTTCAGAGGGGGCTGCACATCGGCGTCTCCGAGTACTATATCCAGAAGAACGCCAAGGTGAGCTTCACCATGGTGCACAGCTGGGGAAAGGAGGTTGAGGTGCGTCCGAGGACCGGGGTGACCATCGCTGAGGGTGGATCGCTGTACAACAACTACATCATGCTCCGACCGGTCAAGACCCTGCAGACATTCCCCACAGCCAATCTGGCCGGCCGGGGAGCGGTGGCCAGCTTCAATACAGTGATCTACTCCACCATGGGCAATATCGATGTGGGAAGCGATGTGTTCCTGAACGCCCCTGAGACCAGCGCCGAGTCCATCTCCCGAGTGGTCTGCATGGGCGGGGATGTCATCGCCCGGGGGAGGATGACCGGAACCGTTCCCGGAGCGCGCGCTCACCTGGAATGCGTCGGCCTTCTCCTCTCCAATGAGGGGCGGATCTACTCCATTCCGGAGCTCGATGGCCATTGCCGGGACCTGGATATGTCCCATGAGGCCGCAGTGGGCAGAATCTCCGAGGAGGAGCTGGAATATCTGATGGCACGGGGCCTCTCCTCTGAGCAGGCCACCAGCGTCATAGTTCGGGGATTTTTGGATGTGGAGATCAAGGGCCTGCCCGAGGAACTGAAAAAAGAGATCAAGGATATCACCCAGAGGGAGGACCTGAAAGGATCCTGAAAATATCCTTTTTAGCTTCTTTTCTCGTATTTTTTTTCGATAAATTCCCGCTGATCTTCTCCTTCAATCTCAATCCCGGGAATAGAGAATCAGAGGCCATGCAATTTGCCGCAAATCGTCTGCAAATATTTATTAGGGGGGATGGGGAATACATATCAGGTGTTTTCAATGCGAACCGAAATTCTCCTCACCGTATCCATTCTCTCACTTTTATGCCTGACTGGATTGGGTGATGTGGGTACTATTGAGTATTGGCTGACCAAAGGAGCAGAAGAATACGTTAACGGAAGCCTCAAAGAGGCTTTTAGGTCATTTGACAACGCCACCACCGTCGACCCGGAGAATGCAACCGTCTGGTTTGCCCGGGGGATGGCCCTCAGCGGTCTGAAAAGATACGAAGAGGCCATTTCGTCCTATAATAAATCCATCCGGATCGATGACAAGAATGCAGACGTCTGGTATGCCAGGGCGACAGATGAAAGCTATATTGGCAGGATGAACGATTCTCTTGCTTCCTATGATCAATCCCTGCAGATAGATCCAGAGAACAAATTCGTATGGTATGACAAAGGCAATTCTCTCCAGGAATTGGGTCGATATGAAGAGGCCATAACCTGCTATGATCAGGCCATACTCATCGATGGAAACTGGAGCAGGCCCTGGGATAGTAAGGGTTATGCGCTGGGAGAGCTGGGCCGATATGAAGAGGCCCTGCAATCATTCGAAGAGTCCGTAGACATCTACCCCAACAGCTCTCAGTCCTGGTATGGCAAGGCGCTGGCATTGCGCAGCCTGGGAAGGACCCAGGAGGCAGAAGAGGCATGGAGCACATATCGGGATCTGAGCTATGCCCATATCAGCTTCAGCGATAACCGCGGAGAGTCCATGGAGGACGCCATAGTCATTATGAATGCAAGAACCGATCTTGAAGGGGTAGGCTCAGAGTATTATTATCTGGAAAAGAGGTTCGGGACGGATGCAGTGGACAGGGATCGCATATCTCAGTACCTGGTCGAGGGTGAAGAGGGCAGATCCTATGATGTGCTGGAGGTCCATCTTACATCCGGAGAGAATGCCACCATATACTTTGACATTACTGACTTCTATGGAAAAGGATTCGTCTAAAGCCGAAACTCTTGCAGAAAAAATAGGAGACGATAATCGATGTCAATAGAGGATAACAAACGCATTGTACTTCGCTTTTTCGAGGAAGGACCATCCAAGGGAGACTTGAGAGCCGCAGATGAGTTGCTGGCTCCAAACTTTGCCCTGCACACACCCCTTCCATCAGCTCCAGGAATTAAGGGGATGAACGATGTGATTACAGCATGCAGGTCAGCCTTCGAGCATCTGAATGTTACCGTAGAGGATATGGTGGCAGAGGAAGACAAAGTCGCTGCACGCTTCACAGCTCGCGGCATACACAAAGGTGCTTTCATGGATTTAGTGCCCACAGGCAAATCCATAACCATGACAGGCATCGAAATCTTTCGGATAGAAAACGGAAAGATCGCAGAGCTCTGGGGTGAGGCCAACCTGCTTGGGCTGATGCAACAACTAGGGATCTTGCCGCCCTTGGGGCAATAAGGGTGGATGATCCGGCGGGAAGTTCATCCTTCCCGCGGCGAGATTCACCTACCCTTCAGTTGTTTCCTAATGTGGCCGTGAATCCCGATTTCTGCCATTGAAGATCTTCAGCGCTTCAAACCATAAAATGCTCGCTATCCCGGATGCAAAACAAATGGCTATATCAATAAGATGCAGATAGGCAAAGCTGAATATCTCTCGAAGGAATGGAACATATATCGCCATTGCCAGGAAGACCAAGGCGCCTCCCACCACCCACCAAAGGGCAGGATTGGGGGTGCTCATTGTCTCCAGGATGGTCCTGGTCCAGGATCTATTTGCCAGAATAAGGGCCAGATTAGCAAAAATGAGGGTGGTATAAGTCAGTGCCCTGGCTTCGGCCTCACCCTGACCACGATAGAGTGAGACGGTGAAAACTGCCATGACTATGACCAGAACGCTCAAGCCTTGAAGCAGACTGAGCCCCAATGCATGACTGCTAAACAGAGGCGCATTTGGATCTCTGGGCGGCCGGTCCATCACATCTGCCTCCTCAGGCTCGGCCTCAAAGGCAATTGAGCAGGCAGGATCTATGATAAGCTCCAGGAAGACTACATGAACCGGGAAAAATATCAACGGCCATCCCAGGAGCACGGGAATAAGCGAAATGCCCGCAATAGGCACATGTATGGCCAGAATGTAGGCCATGGCCTTCTTGATATTATCAAATATCCTGCGGCCTGATTTTATCGCCTTGACAATGGACGAGAAGTCGTCGTCCAAAAGCACCAGAGATGCTGACTCGCGGGCCACGTCTGTGCCCCTGCCTCCCATGGCTATTCCGATATCGGCAGCTTTTAGGGCGGGTGCATCGTTCACCCCGTCGCCTGTCATGGCCACGACCTCTCCATTGGCCTTTAGGGCTTTGACAAGCCTCAGCTTCTGTTCCGGTACAACGCGAGAGAAGAGGCAGATATCTCGGACCTTCTCCTGAAGTTCTTGATCGCTCAGTATTGCCAGTTCAGGACCGGTGATGACCTTATCTGTTGGCAGGCCAATTTGCCTGGCTATAGCCTGAGCAGTTCCTGGATAGTCTCCAGTTATCATCACCACTCGAATCCCGGCAGAATAGCATTCCTTAATCGCCTCAGGAACGCCTGGCCGCACCGGGTCTTCCATTCCTATCAAGCCCAGAAATTCAAACTCGAAGTCGTGCTGTCCATCGGGCAGATCGGTCTTTTGGAATGAGGCCTTGGCTACACCTAATACGCGCATGCCCTCATTGGCCATGGTCTGGATGTTATTGGATAGTTCTTTTTCCCGATCCGGATCGATGTGGCATAGTTCTGCAATAGCTTCAGGCGCACCCTTGGCAGCGATCACATACTCATTTCCCGAAGACGATCTCCAGACGCGGGACATGGCCAGCAACTTCTTTGATAATGGATACTCTCGAACCAGCTCCCAGTCCCTGTGGATGTGCTCAGTTTTGGCCAGGTAGTCCTCGCCCAGCTTTTTGAAGGCCTTCTCCATGGGATCGAAGGGATCCATCTGACTGGCCAGAATGGAAAACTCAACCACCTCATGAATGGCCTCAGGCAGATTGTCTCTGCCGTCATCCAGCTCGACTGATTGGCCGCTGGCGAATATCTTTTTCACCTTCATGCGGTTAAGAGTCAAGGTACCAGTCTTGTCCGTGCAGAGCACAGTGGCAGAACCTAGGGTCTCTACCGCCGGAACACGCCGGGTTAAGACGTTATTCTGAGAGATTCTCCACGCTCCCAGCGCCAGAAATACTGTCAAGACCACGGGGAACTCTTCGGGCAGCACGGCCATGGCGGTGGTTATGCCCGCCAGTACTCCTTGCAGCCAGTTGCCTCTGGTTATGCCATAGGCAACTACTACCAGTAGACACAGGCCCAAACCGAGCAACGCCAGGTTGCGTACCAGCAGGTTGGTCTCTTTCTGAAGGGCCGTCTCCTTGGACTTGACCTGCTCCAAAGCTCTTCCAATCTTGCCGATCTCGGTGTTTATTCCCGTAGCCCTGGCCACTGCCACCCCCTGGCCCTGCACAACCAGGCTTCCAGAGTAGACGAATGGCAGATCATCTCCACCCGGTCTGGCCATCACAGGCGAGTCGGTCTCAGAGCATACCTTCCGGACAGAGACCGATTCACCTGTGAGAAGGGATTCATCTGCGGAAAGATTGGTGCAGCTCAGCAAAACTGCATCCGCAGGCACGCGGTCGCCTTCTGCAAGAACAATCAGATCTCCCGGGACTACATCCCTTCCGGCTATCCGCTTCTCCACACCATCCCGGATTACCAGTGCACGCGGGCTAGACATGTCTCGCAAGGCCTCCAGGGCCCGCTCTGTCTTGCGTTCCTGATAGAAAGTGATGCCCATAACAACCAGGACAGAGCCCATTAGTATCAGGGCCTCTTGGAGATCTCCAAGCAAAAAATAAACCAGCCCGCCCGCTACCAGGAGCAGGAACATAGGCTCCTTGACAACTTCAAAGGCAATGGCGAAGGCGCTGCGGGGTTTGGTTGAGGGTAGCTCGTTGTAGCCTACTTCTTTTAGCAGTTTTGCGGCCTCGGCTTCGGTGAGGCCTCCAGCGGTTTTTATATCAAAATCATCAGCCAATAACGCAACCTCTTCCTGTACAATAGTCCGGGTATTTTCGTTGTTAACCCTGGGTGAAGAGATAGATATCAATCCATTGGTCTTCGGTTAAGAGATGATCAGCCAGTTGAGGATTCGAGGGCCTTTCAAAGCTCGGGCCATGATTATATGATTCGAGGCATGACTCGGGTTATCAGACCCAATATGCACAAAGGCAAAGATATTGGGTTCGGCTCCTAATGCGGTTTTGAAAGAAGCTAAAATCGATAGAGATTATTGGATCTCCTCGACGGGAGCCAGAGAGGACTTATGCGTCTGCTCATTAACATCGTTCTGATCTTGCTATGATAACTCCCAACGATAGCTTCGTTTATCATACATCCGAATTGCTCATATGGCCGCAGTGCGCGGACGGGCGCTTGCATGCACGCGGGGATGCCCAACGGGGGGGCAGGAGGGCGATGGAAGTGCAAAGGTTTTTATCAACACAGCCATAACATATCTGACGGAGGCGTGATCAGTTGGTTTGCTCAGATAACCTGGAGGTCAAAAATTTGATGTCACCTGTCGTTAATCCTGTAAAGGCTAACTCTGAGACAGGCAAAGAGTTCATCGAGGGCATCAGAGAAGGCCTGGAGGATTTTGCTGAGGGCCGCTGTAAGGTCTTCAAGGATGCCGATGAGCTATTGGCCTACCTGCTAAAACCCTGATTTATCCAATTTTGATCCTTCATGGCATTTAGGCCCCTCCTTCCAAGTCATTTTCATAAGCAATTCAAGAAGCTGACGAAAAAGGATGCTGCTTTGGAGCAAAGGTTTGGGAAGAAGATCAAAGCGATATGTGAAAATCCCGAAATAGGAGAACCCAAAAGCCACAACTTGAAGGGCCTTAGAGGCGACCATGTAGATCCTTTTGTGATTATTTACGGCGTATTCGGCGATTTCATCGTTTTTGTACATGTAGATCATCATGATAAAGCGTATGCTGCAGCCTATGAAATAGCAAAAGCTCTTACTGAAGATGAAGGGCTGCTAGCAACACTCGCAAAGGTAGGCGTTACCTCTGAAGAGCTTGTGGCCTTTGTAAAATCGATAGGTAAGTAGAGGCGATATCACCTAACTTCTGTTCTCTATACTTCTTGTCATCTGCAAGGTCTATCGGTGAAAACGCTCCGAGGTTGGATTTTCGGGCATCTTCCCGGGGGTTGCCCGCATGGCCGGCAGCGCGCGGGCGGGCGCTTGTATGCACGGGGGGCCATCCTCTAAGCTATAAATTGAAAATATTGACGGAGTTCGTTATGGGGACCATCGACCCTAAGTTAATCGGAATCCTCTTTTTTTGAATTCGATTCCTATCACGTGCCAAAGTATTTAACTCTTGGAAAAGGGATACATCTTTAAACATGGAGGTTAGTTGAATGAGCAGAATTTTAACATCATCTGCCTTATCGCTGGTTCTATTGAGTATCCTGGCGACACCGGCGATATCTACAGATAATGCTACTCAAGGGATGCCCCTGCTGGGAGACAGGTTTCCCGATATGACGGTACAGACTACTGCGGGAACGATGGAACTGCCCGATGCATACGCCGGCAAATGGTTCATTCTCTTCAGTCATCCTGGAGATTTTACACCTGTATGCACAACGGAGTTTGTGGCCTTTGCCAAGAGGCACGAGCAGTTCAGGGAGAACAACACCGAGTTGATAGGGCTTTCTATAGACCAGGTCCAGGCCCATATGAAGTGGGTCGAATGGATCAACGATACCTTAAAGACGAACATAACTTTTCCAATAATAGCTGATGGCACAGGGCGTGTTGCCAAACAGTTGGGCATGATCCACCCTGCTAAAGGAAGCAACACGGTCAGAGCAGTGTTTATCATAGATCCCAGTGGAACCATTAGGACGATTCTTTATTATCCGCAGGAAGTTGGCAGGAATATGGATGAGATTCTGAGGACCGTCAGAGCTCTCCAGGTTGCAGATCAGAACCGGGTAGCTATGCCTGCTAACTGGCCAAATAACGAACTCATAGCCGATGGCGTAATAATACCGCCACCGACGAACGAGACAACAAAGGCTACACGAGTCACAGGCAATAACATGACTTGCTTTGATTGGTGGCTATGCTATAAGGAAGTACCCTATTGACAATCCCAAATGGCTTTGCAGAACGCAAAGCCCATATTTCTTCTGCCGGATACGCCGCCTAATTCTTCGGCACCATCATCATCGCTGAGCCATCACCGATAATGAGGTTTGATGAATTAACAGGATTCCAGTCGATTATTGCTGCATAAACTACTTCTCTTGAGACTTGATCACAAAAGGCCTCAGGTCCACACCTGCTTGCAGGCATAGCGGTAGCTGTCGAAAAAATATGAAAAATCTGATGAAAATAAGAGATTCAGGGGGCAAGAACAGGGAAAATTAGAGCGAAAGCGTCAAAATATTAACAGAGTTCGTTGGGGACCATCGACCTTAGGTTAATCAGAATCCTCTTATATGGCCATTCCTCAATGGATGATATGCATGGAGGAATAAGCAATGATGCGGCTTTGATCGTTGTGGAACCGCAAAACGATTTTACAGAAGGTGGTGCATTGCCTGCGCAAAACGCAAGCGAAGCGATCACGGTAATCAACAAAATCATTCCGAGATTTCGGTATGTTATTGCCAGCAAAGATTGGCACCCGCCAGACCATTGCAGTTTTGCTAAATGGCCGATGCACTGCATCGCCGGCACGATTGGTGCAGAATTCCATTTCTCATTAGACCAAAGGAATATCCGGACGATAATCCACAAAGGCGTGGAAAGAGATGATGATGCTTATAGTGTGTTCGAAAATTCGCACCTAGAGGCCATGCTCAGGGCCGATAATATCAGGAGGGTCTATATCACGGGCTTTGTCCTTGATGTATGTGTCTACGAAACCGCCGTAAGCGCAATAGCCCTGGGTTTTGATACTTACATCGTTCTTGATGCGACCAAACCCGCGTATCACGACCAGTTGGAAGAAACAATGGCCAAGATAAGAGATGCAGGCATAAAAGTGATATACAGCGCAGATCTACTGGCCAGATCTGAATGAGAAATGGGGACTAAAACAATTGTCGCCTTTTTTCTAGCCCTTCATTTATCTGGTGGTTCATTTGCTGTATACAAGCTACAGGAGCACTTAGAAATCCAGGGCATTTGCCGTATAATCTATCGGCCTGATTTTTTCCGTTGAATCTACTGAGGGGGCAAACGGGGGCTCGGGATTTATACTGAAAATGCTGCCGCAGGCCGAAAATCCCCTCTCCGGAGGCCCCTGAAGATATAACCTTGATCACAAAAGGCCTCAGGTCCACCACCAGCTTGCCCGCATGGCCGCTGCACGCACGCGTGCGGGCGCTACGCATGCATGTGGGGCTGCCACAGGGGGGCAGGAGGGCGAATGGTGGAAGGGAGCCATGTGGTCTGTGGCCGGGCGGCAGTGGGATGCGGGATGCAGGGGGTAAGAGCGCCAGTGCTCCTATGCCTTCGGGCCTTACCAGGGTCGCAAGGGCATGAAGGAAATTAGCTCACAGATCCTCATCGACAGTTTCATATATAAAAATTGTAAACATAAGTATTATGTCAACTAATGTTTACAGCATCCGGATAGATGATCGTGTTCGCCGGATGATGGATGAGATGAATGACGTCAACTGGCAGGTCGAGATCAGACAGTCAGTGGAGAGGATAGTCCGGGAGAAGAAGAAGCAGAAGCTATTGGCGGAGGCAAAAGAGCTATGGGAGGACCAAATTCCTAATAAAATTGGGGCGGCAGAGATGATCAGGGAGGATCGAGATGCCAGATAAGGTGGTCCTTGATTCAAGTGTAATCGCTGCTATGTTCTTTAGAGAAGATGCTTCAACGCGGGCAATACAAGCAGCTGCAAAATCCGACTTGATCACCCTGGATCTTGCTATTGCTGAGGTTGGGAATGTGGCCAGCAAGCAAGTCGCCTTCTGTGGTGGGGATAAAGACCTGACATTAGCGGCCTTTAAGAAATGCCAGAGTTTCATCTCAGAGGCGTGTGAACTCATCCGGGCTGAGGATCTGACCATGGAGGCATACATCATCTCTTTAGAGGCCAAGACTGCTTTCTACGACTCACTCTTTCTGGCTGCGGCTGAGGAAAGCCAAGTGCCACTCTTGACGCTGGATAGAAAGCTGTATGAAAGGGCAAAATTGACCAAGAATGTGCAGCTAATCTAGGAGGCGGAACTGCAGAGTTGCTTCTCTGCAAATTGTTCAAGGATGCCG
>NZ_DAKC01000127.1:0-5267 GCF_002496465.1 Methanosaeta sp. UBA356
CTGCACTCCCGATGTAATAAAAGTCCATTTACTCTTTCATCCTCTCCCTAAGCCCCGCCTCAAACACACCCTCTATAAATCTCTGTTCCGGGAATGGGAGTGGAATAAGCGATATTCACCCATTTCGGGCTTGGACTCCGCAATCAATCTCTTGGTCATATCTATATCCTCCTGGTTCTCTCCAGGAATTCCCACAATCAGAAGCATATCTGAGACTAATCCAATTTCATCCGCCTGTTTAAAAGTCCTGATTATCTGCTCCGGAGTAATTCCATTCCTCAATAGGTCTAAGATGGCCTGGCTTCCACTCTCCACGCCAAAGGCAAGCTCGACACAACCTGCTCGCTTCATTCGGAATATCGTCTCAAAATCAACTGTATCCACCCTGGACATGGAAGATCATCGAAAAATAGTATGCAAGATCTGCACCATCACCCACAACCCGGCACTTGACCGCACCTAGAGGGTATAAGAGATGCGCGACGAAGAAGTCTCCCATTCCGAGACTTGCCGTGAGATCATAATCGATGGAAGAAGTGCCCGGTGTGAAAGAATAGTATCCAGGTGTGAGGATCGGCCTTCGAAGGCAATCTTTATAAGGGGAGAGGTTGCAGCAGGATCTCTGCTCAGAGTGAGCCCACATCGATAAAGGTGGTGGTATCAGCAGCACTCTTGAGAGAGACCTTCCTAATGCCAAGGTGGCGGAGCGGCTACGCAAATGCCTGCAGAGCATTACCACTCCGGTTCGAATCCGGACCTTGGCTTCTCATTTTCAAGTTTTTTACGATCAGCTCATTCTTTCGTATGCGCTTGTCAAATAGCTCCTTCTCAGTTCTGAGATGAGATGAGACTCCCCCTGCGAAGGCATCATTTTGTATCAATGTATTTTCCCAATTTGCGAATTTTTTCAGGGAAAAGCTTATATCTGCTCAAATGAGTGTGATACAGTCCTAATTATTAAGGAGGCTTAGTTGATTTTGAGCGAAGCTACAGGCTATGATGCAAGCCATATCCAGGTTCTCGAGGGCCTTGAGGCGGTCAGGCGCCGGCCCTCGATGTACATAGGCAGCACAGACTCCCTGGGGCTACACCATCTGGTCTACGAGGTAGTGGACAACAGCGTGGACGAGGCCCTGGGAGGATTCTGCAGCGAGATCGATGTGACAATCAATCCCGGAGGGAGCGTCTCCATTCGGGATGACGGCCGGGGCATCCCGGTTGATAACCATCCCCAGTTTAACCGGCCGGCTCTGGAGATCGTCTTAACGGTGTTGCATGCCGGCGGCAAGTTCGACCACGAGTCTTATGGCGTCTCCGGCGGACTGCATGGGGTGGGCGTCTCCGTGGTTAATGCCCTCTCCGAGTGGATGGAGGTGCAGGTCCGCAGGAACGGAAGGATCTACTGGCAGCGCTTCGAAAAGGGCAAGGTGGTCTCGGATCTGGAGGAACGGGGCAGCTCGGATCATACCGGAACCACCATCACCTTCAAGCCTGATACCAGCATATTCGAGGAGACCGAGTTTTCCTTCGACACCCTCTCCTCCCGTTTGAGGGAGCTGGCCTTTCTGAATCGCGGCCTTAAGATAACCATAAAAGACGATAGATCTGATAAAGAGAACATCTTCCAGTACGCGGGAGGCATCATCTCCTTCGTGGAGTACCTCAATAAGAATAAGGAGGTGTTGCACGAGCAGCCGGTCTACTTCTCGCGCAGCAAGAATGGGACCCAGGTGGAGGTGGCCCTGCAGTACAACAACTCCTATGCAGAGAACATATTCTCCTATGCCAATAACATCAACACCCGCGAGGGAGGAACTCACCTCATGGGCTTCCGCGCCGCCTTAACCCGCACAGTCAATGATTATGCCCGGAATAACAAGCTATTCAAGAACGAGATGAAGCTGGGGGGCGAGGACCTGAGAGAGGGGCTGGTGGCAGTCATAAGCGTAAAGCTGCCTGACCCCCAGTTCGAGGGCCAGACCAAGACCCGATTGGGAAACAGCTCCATCCGGGGAATTGTGGAGTCGATGGTAGCAGAGGGCCTGGGGGAGTACTTCGAGGAGAACCCTCTTGTTGCGACGACCATTGTGGAGAAGGCTGCAGAAGCCATGCGCGCCCGGGAAGCGGCCCGGAAGGCCAAGGAGCTGACCCGGCGCAAGAACGCCCTTAGCTCCGGCGGACTGCCCGGAAAGCTGGCCGACTGCTCTGACAATGATCCTACGAAATGCGAGATCTATATCGTCGAGGGCGAGAGTGCTGGGGGGAGTGCGAAACAGGGAAGGAACAGGCATTTTCAGGCCATACTGCCCCTGCGGGGCAAGATCCTCAATGTGGAGAGGGCGAGGCTGGACAAGATCCTGAAGAACGCCGAGATTCGCAATATGATCGTGGCCTTCGGCACGGGCGTGGGAGATGACTTCGATATCAGTAAAGCGAGGTATCATAAGGTGGTGATAATGACCGATGCAGATGTGGATGGCTCGCACATCCGCACCCTTCTGCTCACCTTCTTCTACCGCTATATGAGGCCCCTGATCGATGCCGGCTATGTGTTCATCGCCCAGCCCCCCCTCTATCAGGTCAAGAAGGGAAAGCAGGCCAATTACGCCTATAGCGATGAGCAGCTTAACGAGCTGGTAGCAGGCATGAACAAACCGGTCATTCAGAGGTACAAGGGCCTGGGTGAGATGAACCCCGAGCAGCTCTGGGAGACTACCATGGATCCAGAGGGGAGGATCATGCTTCGGGTCACCCTGGAGGATGCAGTGGAGGCGGACAGGATCTTCACTATCCTCATGGGCGACCAGGTGGAGCCGCGCCGGGAGTTCATAGAGAAGCATGCCAAGTATGTGAAGAATCTTGATATCTGAGGTGGATCGTGACAGAAGTACAGGTTAACATCACCGAGGAGATGAAGTCCTCTTACATCGATTATGCCATGAGCGTGATCGTAGGGAGGGCTCTGCCCGATGTCCGAGACGGATTGAAGCCCGTTCACCGCCGCATTCTCTATGCCATGTATGAGCAGGGCATGACCCACGATCAGCCCTACAAGAAGTCCGCCCGCGTGGTGGGCGATGTGATGGGCAAGTACCATCCTCACGGTGATGCGGCCATATATGAGACCATGGTCAGAATGGCCCAGACCTTCTCCATGCGTTATCCTCTGATCGATGGCCAGGGCAACTTCGGCTCCATCGACGGAGATCCGGCTGCCGCCATGCGTTACACCGAGGTCCGGCTCTCTAAAATCGCCGAGGAGATGCTGGCAGACATCGAGAAGAATACCGTGGACTTTGTGCCCAACTATGACGGCTCGCTCAAGGAGCCAACAGTCCTTCCGGGAAAGCTTCCCAACCTGCTCTTAAACGGCTCGACTGGAATCGCCGTGGGCATGGCGACCAACATCCCACCCCATAATCTGAATGAGCTGGCAGGGGCGATCATCCATCTGATAGACAATCCCCAGGCAACAGTAGGCGAGCTGATGCATTATTTGCCGGGCCCGGATTTTCCCACTGGTGGATATATCGTGGGCCGGGCGGGAATCGAGTCCGCTTATCTGACCGGCAAGGGAAGCATAATCATGCAGGCCAAGTCGGAGATCGAGGAGGGAGCAAAGAGCACCAGGATCATCTTTTCCGAGCTTCCCTACCAGGTGAACAAGGCCAAGCTGATCGAGGATATGGCGGAGATGGTCAAAGGGGGACGCCTGGAGGGCATATCCGATCTGCGGGATGAGTCAGACAAAGAAGGCATCCGCATGGTAGTGGATATCAAGACCGGATTCAACGCCAATGTGGTCTTAAACCAGCTGCATAAACACACCGCTTTGCAGACCAGCTACGGGATCAACAACATGGTCCTGGTGGACGGGATGCCCAGGATCCTCTCTTTAAAGGAGACCCTGGAGCAGTACATCTACTACCGCTCCATAGTGGTTGAGAGGCGCACCCGCTTCGAGCTGGATGCAGCGGAGAAGAGGGCCCATATCCTGGCGGGCCTGCTCATCGCCCTGAAGAACATCGATGAGGTGATAAGGATCATCAAGGCCGCCCCCACACCAGCGGAGGCCAGGGATGGTCTGATAGAGGCATTTCTCCTCTCCGAGGAGCAGGCGAAGGCCATTTTAGACATGAGGCTGCAGAGGCTTACGGGCCTGGAGCAGGAGAAGATAGTCTCCGAGGCAGCAGAGCTGGAGAAGCTCATCGCCCACCTGAGACAGATCCTCTCCAGCAATCTGGAGATCCTGAGCATCATCAAGGACGAACTGACGGAGCTGATCAGCAAGTACGGCGACGAGCGGCGCACCCAGATCATCGAGGCCGATGGTGAGGTCACTAATGAGGACCTCATTCAGGAGGAGGAGGTGGCAGTGACCATCACCAGCTCCGGGTACATCAAGCGCCAGCCCGTCAATACGTACCGCATGCAAAGAAGGGGCGGGCGGGGGGTTATAGGAGCCGAGACCAAGACAGAGGAGTTTGTGACCGATGTCTCCACCGCCTCCACCAAGGACTATCTGCTCTTCTTCACCGACAAGGGCAAAGCCCACTGGCTAAAGGTTTATGAGGTTCCCGCTCTGGGAAGGGCAGCCCGGGGCAAGTCCATAGTGAACCTGCTCCAGCTGGAGCCGGATGAGAGGATCGCCGGAGCCATCCCGGTGAAAAGCTTCCAGGCGGGATACATCGTGCTGGTAACCAGGAGCGGCAATATTGTGAAGATGCCTCTGCAGGCCTTCTCCAATCCCCGCAAGGGAGGGATAAAGGCGGTGAACCTGAAGGGGGATAGCCTGGTCTCGGCCAAGCTCACCAATGGAGAAAAGGAACTCTTGGTGGCCACCAAATTCGGAAAGGCCATCCGCTTCAAAGAGGGGGATGTGCGTGCCTCCAACCGGGGGACCATGGGGGTCAAAGCGATCAGCCTGAACATGGGCGACGAGCTGATCAGCATGGATGTGATTGAGCCCGGCTCAGGCTCAACTCTGCTCACCGTCACCAATCAGGGCTATGGCAAGAGGACTGAGCTCGAGGAGTATCCCCAGCAGAGGCGGGGGGGCAAGGGAGTCAAGAACATCGATGCCCGCAAGGGGTATGTCTGCTGCACCACCACTGTCTCCGAGGAGGACGAATTATTGGTCACCACCCGGGACGGGGTGATTATCAGGATACCGGCAAGCGACATCCGGGTGCAGGGCCGCTCCACTCAGGGGGTGCGGATCATGAATGTCAAGCCGGGTGATGAGGTGGCGGCGATAGCGAGGATAA
>NZ_DAKC01000012.1:0-10208 GCF_002496465.1 Methanosaeta sp. UBA356
ATTTATAGTAAATAGCTTTTACGATATGTCAATGATACGAGCACTTCTAACAAAGTATGTGTTTAGCTCCCATAATTTAAGTCCAAGGACACCGTTTTCTTCATTTGGGCTCTTGCCTTTGTCATTGCTTTCCTTTATCCACCACAGCTTAACATCCAGACAGCCGATGAGCCAGAAGCTCTCGTTGATGGATCGCTTCTTCTTGAGATCATCTGTGAAGATCACCGGCATCCAACGCATCGACATAAATCAAAGAGTGCAACATATGAGGAACTTTCTTATACAATCAAAGCTACCAATTAAATTGTTAAGGAGAAAAACAGCCATGAACACCGGCGCATCATCAAAAAGGTCGCCTGTTCTCTTCTTCACATTGGTTTACGCCCTTTCCATCCCCTTTTGGGTGCTCAATATCATCTTTCGAGAATTCCGAAAAACCCCATTTAATCGATAACTATAAATACTATTGTTAGTATATAATGTTACATGAGGAACCTCACTGATTTTGCCCTTCGTCTGGAATACGAACGGGTCAAAGATCTTGGAGATAAGCTGGTCGATATTGGGGGTAGACTAAATTGGGAAGGCTTCAGACCGCCGCTTGAAGCTATGTACAGGAACAATACCGAATGCGGCGGCCGACCGAATCTCGATGTGATCGTGATGCTCAAGTCGCTTTTCATTCAACAGCTATACAGCCTATCCGATGAGCAGCTTGAACGGGAAATTGCCGATCGCATCTCGTTTAGAGTGTTTCTTGGCACAACGGAGACTGTTCCAGATTCCACAACGATATGGAAGTTCAGAGAACGCCTTGCTGAGACCGGTGCAGACCAGAAAATATGGGCTGAGATGCAAAGGCAACTTGATGCCATGAAACTCAAGGTGCAAAAGGGAATCATGCAGGATGCCACGTTCATAACATCTGATCCTGGCCATGCCAAAGCAGATACTCCTCGTGGCGATGAAGCCAAGACCAGGCGAAGTAAAGATGGAGCATGGGCGAAAAAAGGAACTAAATCCTTTTTCGGCTACAAGCTGCATGATGCCATGGACGAGAAATTTGGTTTGATTAGAAGGATCGAGGTTACAGCTGCTAATGTCCATGATAGTCAAGTAGATTTAGCAGAAGAAGGCGAAGTTCGCTATGCGGATAAAGGATATTCTGGCGCGAAGACAAAAGGATATGATGCAGCCATGAGAAAAGCCACCCGAGGCCATCCTTTAAGTTACAAGGATGAAATGCGCAACAAGCGGATCTCCAGTAAAAGATCGCCTGTAGAGAGGTTCTACGCTTTCATCAAGTGTGTCTGCAAAGCAGGGCATGTCGCTGTTACTACAGTTGCCAGAGTTCGAGTCAAGATGATGATTACGGGTATCGTTTTCAATGTCTATCATTTGGCCTCGGCCAAAAGCAAAATGGTGGTTTAGCTTTAGCTGTCGAAAAAATATGGAAAATAAGAGGAAAATGAGGGATTCAGGAGGCAAGAGCTGGAAAAATTAGAGTGAAAACGTCAAAATATTGACGGATTCCATTATGGGGACCATCGACATCACGTTAATCGGAATCCTCTTTCCAATTAAGCTTCCTTTGGATAACCTTCCCGTGACAGACATTGCAGCCACTTTTGCCCCGACGATAGCTGCCTTGATCCTTGTGTACAGGGAGGAGAAGCTTTTTGGGGTGCGGAAGCTCTTGAGGAGAACCTTCGATTATAAGAGGATCACACGAAAGATCTGGTATATTCCCATCATTTTTTTGATGCCGCTCATCTACGTGTTGACCTACTGGATAATGCGTCTTGTGGGGTTGCCGATCCCCACCGTTTGGCATCTGCCCCTTCTGACGCCGTTCATCTTTGGGCTTTTTTTCTTCGCCGCGGCTTTAGAAGAGATTGGCTATACGGGGTATGTCACCGATCCCATGCAAGCCCTGTACAGCGCACTGGCAGCCTGTCTCATCATAGGGTCGATCCATGCGATATGGCATTGGCCGTCGATGATCTCAATGGGTATGGCTCCGGGATTGTTCATATGGGGCAGTATACTGACCGTTAGCTTCCGGATCCTGACCGTCTGGCTCTATAACAACACTGGTAATAGCGTATTTGCGGCCATACTCTTTCATGCCGTGACCAATACAGGAAGGAGTGTGTTTCCCGGCAGTCGTTCAGCATTAGAGCTGGGCGATGCAGCTATTGCCTATGGGCTCATAACGATCACGGCCATAATCGTGGTGTTCTTATGGGGACCCAAGACATTGGCTCGGTTCAGGTATGGGCGAAAAGGGCAACCACATGGATTGGATCAGATGCAATAAATTGTACGAGACTATTTTTGCAGCCACTTCTTTTAGGTATAATATTAACGGCTTCATAATCGCCTCGTAAGCTACTCCGGCCTGAAGACCGGAGCTTTCAGCAGCCCTGATCTGGTCTGTTCCAAAAATCAGAGACCAGATCGGACCTCCAGGCCAGCCTACATGCAGCGACGATCTGCAGAGGTCCCAGTCTTGCTGGAACATTGGCCTCAGATCTGCCCATCACCTTGCGGCTCAAGGGGGCAACTCCACATAGTCGCCTTCATCAGCTATTTGCTTAAGATGAGCGATCAACCGCGCCTTCTTCTCTCTTTCGACCATATCCGCAAGGAGCTGGCTGAAGGTCTCTCCCGGTCTGCGAAGATCAGATAACTCTGCCCATACCGACTCAGTCACAGCTAGGCGCTTTGAGGCAATCATGGTGATCTTGTAAAGATTGCAAAGCGGATATAACTTTCGGCATAAGCCTTCATCTTGCTCATGTTATCTTTAAAATTGCAAAGCCAGGCAGAAGCCCTTTATCACCTTTCTGTGAGATACTACTCCGTATCAGCCGGAATATGTGAAAGCAAAAAGCATGATACAAGAACTCTTGCGCGAAATTGTAGCCAAAGGCGTTGAAATTGTGGGCCGTTCCGACAATGGGAGGTGCTGCCGAGCAGGAGATGGTGGTGGTGACAAATAGCCATCGCCTTTGTTGCTCCGGACTATAGTCAAGAACCCAAAGATTGATACTTATTCGCCATGTTATGACGCCAGTGCATGTGGATTATTAGTCTCAATCTTTAGGTGCTGCACTATAATATCATATCGCCATGATCCTATAGAAATCTGACATCCCCTCACCTTAATTTATATTAAGCAATGTATAATAAAGAAAAAGGCTCTTCGCTGAAATATGTGGGCGAGTCCCGCTGAGATTATACCTCTGTTCCTCTGCGTCTCTGTGATTGGGTCAGAGCATAGCGGTTCACCACAGAAGCACAAAAGACACAGAGAATTTGCGATTCAAGTTCACCCATACCAAATGGTGAGGAGCCAAGAAAGAATATTCAAAGAAAAGCCAGGTATATGATGCCCTGGCTTCTCTTTGAGCCACCGTTTGTGGTGCAAACAGATGACAGTGATGTGATTCTTCAGGCCTTAAATGACTTTCTCGTGCTACTCTTGCAGGTGCCCAAGCGCTGAGGGTGAGACTTCAGCTTATTTTTACCGGTAAAATGGCCTGATTTTTCCACAAATTGAACCTATTTTATGCTCATAACTCACACCTCAAAATGTTTGTAGAGTTTATGCGCTTTGTTGATGGTCACGATCCACAGGATCTTAACCAGCTCCTCCTCCTTACAGGCTTCATCTTGTTCATATATCTCGAAAACGGCTCAAGCCAGGCAGAAGCCTTTATCACCTTTCTGTGAGATACCACTCCATATCAGCCGGAATTAGGTGCGAGCAAAAAGCATGATACCAGAACTCTTACGCGAAATTATAGCCAAAGGCGAAAGCCTGAATGTAGAGTTCAAGGACGAGGAGAAGGCATCCCTGTCAGATTCAGCACTGGTGGAAGCGGTCATATGCCTTGCCAACCGATCGGGAGTGGAGCCAGGATGGCTCTTGGTCGGCGTGGAAGACGATGGCCGCATCACAGGCTCCAGGCCGCGCCACTCTGGAGAAAAGACCGATACATATCGTGTTTCAGCTCTCATTGCAAATCGCACCCGTCCGTCTCTGGCTTGCCGTGTAGAGATCATCGAGATTGATGGTCGGTATGTTCTCGTTGTCGAGGTGCCCACATCCCGAACGCCGGTGAGCACTCCGGAAGGCAAGTATCAGCGCCGGGCGATAGGGGGCAAGGGAAAGCCTGAGTGCATTCCCTATCTCTTCCCCGAAATGCTCGCCCGCCAGGCAGACCGGGGGATACAGGATTACTCCGCTCTGGTGGTGCCCGATGCTCGTTGGGAGGATCTGGACCCTCTGGAGTTCGAACGGTTTCGGAGAATGATACGCGAGAGCCGGGGAAGAAGCGATGCCGCCCTGGCCGAGCTTCCCGACCAGGAGATAGCTAAGGCCCTTGGCGCAGTGGAGGCGAACCACGAGGTGTCTGCAGTTAGGGTCCTCGGCCTTTTGCTCTTCGGAAGAGAGGACGCAGTCCATCGCTACCTCCCCACTCATGAGGTGGCCTTCCAGGTTCTTTCCGACACCAGGATTGTAGTCAACGAATTCTTCCGATGGCCCCTTTTGAGGATAATGGAGGAGCTATTGTCCAGGCTGCAGGCCAGGAACCGAGAAGAAGAGCTGATGGTGAACATCTTTCGCATCGGAATTCCTGATTACTCAGAGCGGGCTTTTCGTGAAGGGCTGGCCAATGCCCTGATTCACCGCGATTATTCCAGACTAGGGGCTGTGCATGTGCAGTGGCACGAGGACAGGATTGAGATCTCCAATCCGGGCGGCTTTCCGGAAGGCGTCCGGCTGGATAATTTGCTGGTCACACCACCGAGACCTCGCAATCCCTCTCTTGCGGATGCCTTCAAGAGAGCCGGAATCGTGGAGCGTACTGCCAGAGGGATAGATACAATCTTCTTTGAGCAGCTTCGGAATGGCCGTCCCGCTCCATCTTATGAGCGGAGCTCTGAAACAGATGTTATTCTGGTCCTGCCAGGAGGGAAAGCAAACCGGGATTTCGTGCGGCTGGTGGTGGAAGAGAACCAGGCAGGCCAGCCCTTCCGGCTGGATGATTTGCTTCTTTTAAATCATGTGTATCTCGAACGAAGAACCACGGCAAAGGAGGCGGCAAAGATTATTCAAAAGCCTGAGAACGAGGCTCGTGCCGCGCTGGAGCGCCTGGTTGAAGGCGGCTTACTGGAAGCTTCGGGTGAAGGAAAAGCAAGAGCATATCATCTATGCGCATCCACTTACAGAAGGCTTGGCGAGAGGGCGGCTTATATTCGTACTCATGGATTCGAGCCTTTGCAGTGGGGGCAGATGGTTCTTCAATATGTGGAAAAGCACGGAGAAATATCACGGGCTGAAGTTGCTGAGCTGTGCCATATATCTGGGCCGCAGGCCTACAGACTGCTGAAGAAGCTGGAGCGGGAAGGGCACCTCATTCCGATTGGGACAAAGGGACGAAGCGTGAAGTACGAGAGAAGAATCGGAGAAAATGCACGGTAAACGCACGGCGTGAAATTCTAATGCACTCGTGCATTTCTGAGATGCTTTTTGTCCATCCAGAGGATTCACTCCAGTCTCTCTTCACACTGAGCTTTCTAAGAACTGCCACACTTCCAAGTGAAAACGCCAGCAAAAAGCCACAAGGGCCAAGAAAGACTCCCATGGGACGGACTGGCCGAGCACAGCTGCCCTCAGGCATATGCTCGAACGAGATAGTAAAGGCCCTTCTCAAAGGTCACAAACGAGGGCCGATGGTCGAGAAACATAACCCACCCCTACCTTCATCTCGACCTGAGCCAGCCACATGGTATAGAGCAGCTCTGCGGTTGCTCAAGGCTTAATATAAGCATTCAAGCCGATGGTGATCGGCTTATCATTAACTTTAGCGGTAGTAACGATATTCCCATGTGTACTTGCAACAACAAGGGTTTTACCGGATGACGATGGGGTTGGTTCTTCCAGGTCAATTTCTATAAAGAGCTTGTTATCCTTGATTTCTACTTTCATAGTCATACGAGTTCTCCTATTTTCGATGATTTTCGCGCTGCAACCATTTATCACTTTTCCTGTGGGTCTCTTTTTCTTTAACGGTTGAGAGATCGTTAGCGGCGTGTCGGGTCGTTGCCTCCGGAAGGATAATCCTCCATCCCAGTAATTCATACTCTTCTCGCAGATCCTCAAGGTTTCAAATGTTGGCAGTTCCAATGTCTTTTGGTCCGCTTTTCATCCAGCCAACGCATTCCTTGGCGATCTGGCTTGGAGGGAAGTTGCTGCAGGAGATCCAGGAGATCACTTTCGAGATCGGCATGCTGGGGCAGTATGGGCCGGACATCTACGACCCCCAGGGGACGCGCGTCCTGCGGGTGTTGCTGGGGAGGATCTTCTCGGCGCTGGAGCTGGGGTGCATCAAGTACGCCGGCTTCAAGAGGATAGAATCGGGGATGGGTATCGCGGTGGAGCTGGGCGAGGAGTGGGGAATTGCTGAGAGTCTTGGGACGGAGAGAAGAAAGGCCTCTAACATGGACGCCCAGGAGCTACCTGGGGAATGCCAGACTCTGCAGAAGGCCGCCAATGGCCTGCAGGCACAAGTACGACAGTTCACATGGGGAGCTCCGGGAAGATGGATGCGCAGGCTGACAGGCAGAGCACCTGAAGATGTTTTTTCCCGCCTGGATTGAGCACTTTTTTTCCGCCAGCGACAAAAAGATATTTGATAGAATAAACTTATGTTAATACCAGGACTCAAAGAGGGAATTCTAGTTGGTACTCAAAAATCATGAAATAATTGGCAGAGGGCTAGAGCAATTGAGAGAAGGCCTTATGCCTTTTATTGAGATGGAGCTGAAAGAATTTTACGGACAGAACTGGTGGAATAATGGTATAGAAGCGGTCATTATGGGCAAGATTGGCCCGGAAGCGCAGGCAAGAGGCCCTCTAGAAGAACGATATGCTTTGCTTGATGTCCAGGCGTTGCTCATCATCATTTGGAATAACTGGTCCAGAGAAATTTTTCAGCCTAAGTTAGGTCATATCGGGAGAAGTTATATTAGCGAATTGAGGGATATAAGGAATAAATGGGCACACCAGCAGTCGTTTTCCGATGACGATGCACACCGTGCCCTAGACACAATGCATCGCCTCTTGGAACTAATCAGGGCCCCCGAAGCAGAGTCGCTTAAATCAAGTGCATGGGAGATAATTCGTCAGCGCTTTGATGAAGAAAAAAGGAGAGAAGTGACTGATTCTGAGCCGAATATTGAAAAGTCGTTGTCGGAGGAGATTAAGCTACCTACAGATGAAACTCCAAATTATGGCCCTATTTTAGAAATAGAAGATCAACCATCTCAGATTTTATCATTACAAGCTGAAAATAAAAGCAGATTATTTCCTGATTGGAATGACATAAATAATTTTCATAATCCATTGACTGAAGGGGAGCGCAGAATTATTGAGTTTTTGGATGAAGTACTTCCCGATGATTGGATGATTTTTGCGCAGCCATATTTGAATGGCAGTCGGCCTGATGTAGTAATTCTCAACCCCAAATTTGGGATGACGATTATAGAAGTTAAAGACTGGAATTTGAAATCATATTGCTGGGAAAATGGCAAATTATGTGTTAAAAAAGGAGATAGGAACCATGAAATTGAAAATCCAATAGATAAGGCAAATTATTATAAATCTATTATCTTTGGGCTACTCGTCCCTCGCCTAGGTGAAGCTGCAGATAAGAACAGAAAAGTATTTGGATTTATAAAAACGGCATTATACCTTCACAAGATGGGCGGCAAAGAAGCAAAGGATTTCTTCAACAATGAAAGATACGCATCTATAATTGGCTATGATGACTTAGATAAAAATAAGATAAGTAGTTTCATTCGTCGATCTGATTCATCTATCCTAGGAGATTTGCAGGGTGGATGGGTTAAAGAAATATTGTTTTGGTTAACTCCACCCTTTCACAGCAAAGAGCAGTCGCAACTCTTAGAGCTTTCCGCAGAACAAAAGGAGCATGCTGAACCCAAGAGTGGACATTTTAGGCTGAGAGGTGTCGCTGGAAGTGGCAAGACCTTGATTATTGCTTATAGAGCTGCAAACCTAGCCTCGCAAGGTTTTAGGGTATTGGTTGTTACATACAATATTACTCTCTGGCATTTTGTAAGAGATATGGTAGCACGAACACCTTACGAATTCAGTTGGTCAAATATTAATTTTAAGCATTTCCATGGATTCTGCAATGACTTTTTAAATGAATTAGGGGTTCCAAAGCCTCGAGAAAATTATTTGGAAACCATCGTCCCGACTGTTGAATCTGCCTTAAATTCTGCGATGCAGCAAGGGAAAAATTTGGATCATCTCAAATATGACGCAATATTAATCGACGAGGGTCAAGATTTTAAATGGGAATGGTATAATTTATTGTCGAAATTTCTTGCTAAAAGAGACGAATTGCTCTTTGTTTGTGATAAAAAACAAAATATTTATGGAAGAGATTTGAATTGGATAGACGGAGGAATGAGAAATGTCAAGTTCCGAGGTCGATGGAGAGAACTAAAGACGATCTATCGCATGCCCAAAAAAATAGGTGACGCGGCTAACAGTTTTAGTGATATTTTCGGATTAGATAAGGCAATAGAAGTTGAACGCTATGAACAGACCACTCTCTTAAATAAACCACTCAAACCTCACTTTATTTGGAAAAATATATGTGGCAGTGAATGGTTAATCCAAATAAGAATTGCTTACAATCTAATAAGATCAGCGCAGCTAAGAGCTAAGGAAGGCCATCCTTCAGATATTGTCATTCTTGTTCCGAATAAGAACTACGGAGCTACTGCGATAAAAAGTTTTGAAGACGATGGGATTGAAGCAAATCATGTTTTTGAAGACGATCTTGAAAGGAGGAGCCATCGAAATAAAAAAGCATTTTGGCTCGGAGATAGCCGCCTTAAAATGTGCACTTATCATAGCTTTAAAGGATGGGAATCAAGGCACGTTATCTTATTGATACCCGAAAAATGGGATTTTGCTAGTTTAGACTCACTTGTTTATACCGCGATAACCAGAACTCGTGAAAACATTATTGTATTAAATTGCAATAATAAGTATGTGGATTTCGGGGAAAATTACCCCTCAGATTGGGAAGATTGAGATAATGGAGACGAATTCGCCGGGCTGAGCGTGGAAGATCTCTGCCAGGATCTCCTTGGACGTCTGCAGCTCCATGGCCCTGCTTGCCATCGGCCTGGCCAGGAATGGGCTGCGCGAGATGGCGGCCCGCGAACTCAAGGCCAAGGGGCCAAGATGAACGGCGGCTTTCTCTCTGCTGGATGCGCGGCGGCTGTTTCGCGGGAAGTCGCTGCCTGAGGTCCAGGAGATCACCTTCGAGATCGGCATGTTGGGGCAGCATGGGCCGGACATCTACGACCCCCAGGGGACGCGCGTCCTGCGGTCGCTGCCGGGGAGGACGTTCTCGCCGCTACAGCTCATCTGCGTCATGTATGCTGGCTTCAAGAGGATCGAGAAGGGGATGGACATCGGGGTAGACCTGGGCGAGGAGCAGAGAGATGGCTGAGAGGTTAGGAAGGGAGAGGGACTTCTACCTGGATCTACTCTCCTACCACTGCATCCTGTGTCGGCTGGTGGCCATTGAGCCGAAGCTGGGCAGTTTCGATGCTGCCTATAAGGGCCACATGGAGCTGTACATGAAATGGCTGGATAGGTACGAGCGCCGGCCTGGAGAGGAGCCGCCCATTGGGATCACCTGTGCGGTGAGATGAACCGGGAGCAGATCGAGCTGCTGCTGGACCGGGGCGAGATCAGGGTGGCGGAATACCTGGTGGAGCTGCCGCCCAGGGAGATGCTGGAGGCCAAGCTGCACAAGGCCATACGGCTGGCGAGAGGGCAGGCAGAGACGAGGGGAAAAAAGGTCTATTAAAGAATGGTCTTATTTATGTTGGACAGAATTAGCAAGGAAGGAGTAAAAGCAATAGTAAGAAATTATAATTATACCATTGGGTTATCCATCATCACCATTTTATATATATTTAGTGTATTAGGATTTAGCAAATCGTTTGGGGAGGATATTGGCACCTCTATTGGATTTATCGCTCTAATAATAGCAGTTTACAGCATTCAATCCACGACGAGGCAACTCAAGGAGATCCAGATAGACTATTGGAATACAAGAGGCATTGATTTGCATGAGAAAAAG